>JBAVWC010000415.1:0-15147 GCA_049697595.1 Alphaproteobacteria bacterium | reverse complement strand
GGCGTTTTCTAGTCATTTAAAGCGCCCTTAAGCAGCCTTGGGTTCTTTTGCTTCTGCCGTCAGGGTGATCTTGCCGCCGACCTTTTCGATCGCGGCAATCGCGGATTTTGAAGCGCCAGCAACCGTCAATTCAACCTTGGACTTCAGCACGCCCTTGGCCAGTACGCGGACGCCGTCGCGCGCCTTAGCGCACAGGCCGGATTCCATCAGGCTTTCTGAAGTAATCGGCAGCTTGGCATCCACGCGGCCAGCGTCGATCGCTTCCTGCAGACGGCCCAGATTGATTTCCGAGTATTCCTTGGCAAAAATGTTCTTAAAGCCGCGCTTAGGCATGCGGCGGATCAAAGGCATTTGACCGCCTTCGAAACCCTTAAGCGACACGCCGGTGCGCGCCTTCTGACCCTTGACGCCGCGTCCTGCGGTTTTGCCTTTACCGGAGCCGATACCACGGCCGACGATCATGCGCTTCTTGTTAGCGCCTGGATTGTCACGGAGATCGTTCAATTTCATTTTATTAGCCCTCTTCAAATTCTATTTTTGCCTGGTTCCCCGCCTTCGCGGGGATGAAGTTTTTCTAAGCCCTCGCTAAGAGGCGAGAGCTAAGAAAAAGCCTCACTTCTCTTCGACGCGAACCAAATGGCGCACGCGTGTAATCATGCCGCGTACAGACGGAGTATCCTGCAATTCGCGGGTCGAACGGATGCGGCCCAAGCCGAGGCCGATCAACGTTTCTTTCATCTTTGGCCCGTTACCAGTTGCGCCGCCCGTTTGAGTAACGATCAGCGTTTTACCGGAAGCGGTCTTCTTTACCTGAGCTTTCGTAGCCATGATGACCCCTTATTCCTTGCCGGCTTCTTCTGCGGCCTTCTTGCCGAGAATTTCGTTAACTTTCTTGCCACGACGCACCGCGACCGAACGCGGGCTTGCCATGTCGTTCAAAGCGGCAAACGTCGCCTTGATCATGTTGTGCGGATTGGACGAACCAACCGACTTGGCAACCACGTCGTGAATGCCCAAAGCTTCGAACAGAGCGCGCATCGGGCCGCCGGCGATGATACCCGTACCGGCAGGAGCCGTACGAAGAACAACCTTACCCGCGCCGTAACGACCGCGCACATCGTGATGCAATGTGCGGCCTTCGCGCAGAGGAATGCGAACCATATTGCGCTTGGCGGCGTTGGTTGCCTTGGAAATCGCTTCAGGAACTTCGCGTGCCTTGCCTGTGCCGTAACCGACGCGGCCTTTGCCGTCGCCGATAAGGACCATAGCGGCCATCTTGAAGCTCTTACCGCCCTTGACGACTTTGGTGACGCGATTGATGCCGACCAATTTCTCGATCAGATCGCCGCCTTCGCCGTCTTTTTTGTCTTCGCTCTTCTTCGACTTTTCTGGTCTCGCCATACTTATTTCCTCTGCTTAAAGCTAATTAGAACGATAGACCCGCTGCACGCGCGGCCTCCGCCAATTCTTTCACACGACCGTGATAGATATAACTACCGCGGTCGAATACGACTTCTTCGATGCCTGCTTTTTTAGCGCGTTCGGCAATCAGCGTACCAATGGTCTTGGCTGCTTCCTTGTTCGCGCCGGTCTTGAGCTTCTTGCGCAGATCTTCTTCCAGCGTGGAAGCCGAAACCAGCGTCTTGCCGAGCTTGTCGTCGATGATCTGAACGGAGATATTACGTTCCGAACGATAAACCGACAGGCGCAAACGGCCATGCGAGTTCTGCGCGATATTGTAACGGGTGCGCTTGGCACGACGTAGCTTGAGTTCTTTTGGCGACAACATGATCTATATTCCTTATTTCTTCTTGCCTTCTTTACGACGAATACGCTCGCCTTGATACTTAATACCTTTGCCCTTATAGGGTTCCGGCTTCTTCATGCCGCGAATTTCGGCGGCGACTTGACCGACTTGTTGCTTATCGATGCCGGTGATAACCAGCAGCGTCGGCTTTTCGGCCTTGATCGTGATGCCTTCCGGCGGCGTAAAGCGCACTTCGTGGCTGAAGCCGAGATTCATCACCAAAA
Organism: Alphaproteobacteria bacterium; assembly: GCA_049697595.1. Taxonomy (GTDB): domain Bacteria; phylum Pseudomonadota; class Alphaproteobacteria; order UBA9219; family UBA9219; genus CAIXLI01. The sequence goes on along the minus strand of JBAVWC010000415.1, from coordinate 13,116 downwards.
CCTTGCCCTGCATCGCGGCTTTGAAACCAACGCCTTCGATTTCCAGAACGGTCTTGTAACCTTCGGTCACACCCTTGACCATATTGTTGATGTTGTTGCGGGTTGTGCCCCACAAAACACGAGCGCGCGACGTGTCATGATGCATCGAAACGGCAATTTTGCCATCGGCGACCTGAACGACGACTTCAGCCGGAACGGCCAGAGCCAGATTACCCAGCTTGCCTTTAACGGCAATGCTGTGGTCTTTGACTTCCGCCGTAACGCCTTGCGGCAGAGCTACGGGATATTTACCAACGCGTGACATCTCAAAACCTCAATAGTTAGAATACGCGAATTAGAATACGCGACACAAAACTTCGCCGCCGACATTCTGGGCACGTGCTTCGTTATCGGAAAGCACGCCGCGCGGAGTCGACAAGATCGAAATACCAAGACCGTTGAACACCTTGCTCAAATCCTTGATGCCGGAATAAACACGGCGTCCAGGCTTGGAAACGCGGTCGATCTTGCGGATCGCTGGCGCGCCTTCGTGGTACTTCAATTCGATCGAAAGCTGGCCCTGAGCCGTGCTTTTCTGCACTTCCGTATAGCCGCGAATATAGCCTTCGCGGGTCAACGTATCCAGAACATCCTTGCGGTGCTTGGACGAAGGGCAGCTTACGACTGCCATATTCGCCATTTGACCGTTGCGGATGCGGGTCAACATATCACCTAGTGTATCGGAAACAACAGACATGTGCGCCCCTCCCTTACCAGCTCGACTTAACCACACCCGGAATCTGGCCCGACGAGGCCAGTTCACGCAGCTTGATGCGGCAAAGTTTAAATTTACGATAAACGCCACGTGGACGCCCCGTCAGTTCGCAACGATTGCGTTGACGAACCTTGGCGCTGTTACGCGGCAATTTTGCCAGCGTCATCACCGCCTCGAAACGGTCTTCCATCGACGTATCCTTGTCCTTGATCGTGGCTTTCAGGGCGACGCGACGTTTGGAGTATTGCTTCTCCAGACGCTTACGCTTGCCTTCCTTCTCGACCATACATTTTTTAGCCATCTATATCTCCCTTATGCTTGGAACGGCATGTTGAAAGCACGCAACAATTCGCGAGCCTCATCATCCGTCTTCGCCGTGGTACAAATTACGATATCCATTCCGCGGATTTCGTCGATCTTGTCGTACTCGATTTCCGGGAACACGAGCTGTTCCTTAAGACCGAGCGCATAGTTTCCGTTACCGTCAAAGCTCTTGCCTGAAACGCCACGGAAATCGCGGACGCGCGGCAGAGCGATCGTTACCAACCGGTCGAGGAATTCATACATCTTTTCGCGGCGCAACGTAACCTTGGCGCCGATACCCAGACCGCCGCGCAGCTTGAACGATGCGATAGCCTTCTTCGACTTGGTGACGACGGGCTTTTGACCTGCGATCAGCGCCAGTTCTTCGGCAGCGTTCTTGGTCTTCTTGCTGTCGTTTACGGCTTCGCCGACGCCCATATTGATGACGATCTTTTCAAGGCGCGGAACCTGCAAACCGTTAGTGTAGCCGAACTTCTTAATCAGATCAGCCTTAATCTTTTCCTGATATTGCTTCTGCAAGCGCGGAACGTATTTATCTTTTTTCGCTGCAACCATTTTTCTACCCCTTAAACTTCTTGGCCGGAACGACGCGCAACGCGGGTCTTTTCGCCCTTAACGGTTTTATAGCCGACGCGCGTAGCCTTGTTCGACTTTGGATCGACAAGCGCGACGTTCGATGCGTGAAGAGGCGCTTCACGACGCACGATGCCGCCCTGCGGATTGGCCTGCGACGGCTTGGTGTGGCGCGCAATCATATTGACGCCCGAAACCGTGACGCGGTTTTCCTTGGGAGACACAGACGTAACTTCGCCGGTCTTGCCCTTGTCCTTGCCTGCCAAAACAATAACTTTGTCTTTGGTCTTAATTTTCATCTTCGTAGCCATTATAATACTTCCTCTGCCAACGAGATAATCTTCATGAAGCCCAGATTGCGCAGTTCGCGTGTCACTGGCCCAAAGATACGGGTGCCGATAGGTTCCATATCCTTGTTGATCAACACCGCAGCGTTGTGGTCGAAGCGAACGGTGGTGCCGTCTTTGCGGCTCATCGCGTACTTCTGGCGAACGATGACGGCCTTATGCACATCGCCCCTCTTGACCTTGCCACGCGGAATGGCTTCGCGGATCGATACGACAATAACGTCGCCGATAGCTGCGCTTTTACGCTTTGAGCCGCCGATAACCTTGATGCACAGCACGGACTTTGCGCCGCTGTTGTCTGCTACATCGAGGACTGATTCCATTTGTATCATGGTAGTATCCTATTCCTAACCTGTTACTTGGCTGCTGCCTTCTTGGCGGTTTTTGGCTTTGCCGCCGCCGCTTTTTCTTCAACTAACGTCCAGCGCTTGCGCTTGCTGATCGGAGCGCATTCGATGATCGAAACCGCGTCGCCGGTTTTACGGCTGTTGGTTTCATCATGCGCCGCATACTTCTTGGACTTGCGGATATACTTCTTATAAATCGGATGCATAACGCGACGTTCGACCAAGACCGTGATGGTCTTGTCGCCTTTGTCACTAACAACCGTTCCTTGCAATACGCGACGTGGCATTTTTCTTTCCCCTTATTTCTTCTTCGACGTGGCGGCTTCGCGTAAACGCTGACCGGCCACGGTCGTGATCTTGGCAATTTCCTTGCGGACGTGATTCACGCGCGCCGTATTGGCGAGCTGACCCGTGGCTTTCTGGAAGCGCAGATTGAATTGCTCTTTACGCAACTCGCTCAGGCGCGTGTCCAGTTCCTTGTCCGTCTTGGTCCGCACATCGGCGGTTTTTACCGTATTCTTAGCCATAATAACCTCTTCTTAAGCAGCCAAACGCTTCACAAACTTTGTCTTGATCGGCAACTTGGCGGCAGCGAGCTCGAAAGCTTCCTTGGCCACGTTGAGCGGAACGCCGTCCATTTCGAACATGATGCGTCCAGGATGAACGCGGCATGCCCAGTATTCCGTGCTCCCTTTACCAGAACCCATGCGGACTTCGGCAGGCTTCTTCGAAACGGGAACGTCGGGGAATATCAAAATCCACAGACGGCCCTGACGCTTCATTGCACGCGTAATCGTACGGCGAGCGGCTTCGATCTGGCGCGCGGTGACGCGTTCCGGCTCCAAAGCCTTCAGGCCAAACGCGCCGTAGCTCAGGCGGAAACCGCCCTTGGCTGCGCCGTGAATGCGGCCTTTGTGCGCCTTGCGATACTTGGTCTTCTTCGGTTCCATCATGATCGTAAACCCACTTCTAAACTTTCACTTACTGCTGGCGTTGTTGTGTGCCTTCCGTCGAGCGCTTTTCATGCGCCATCGGGTCGTGTTCCATAATTTCGCCACGGAAAATCCAAACCTTGACGCCGCAAGTTCCCATCGTGGTGAACGCGGTCGCCGTGCCGTAATCGACATCGGCGCGCAAGGTGTGCAACGGCACGCGACCTTCGCGATACCATTCCATACGAGCGATTTCAGCGCCGCCCAAACGACCGGAGCAATTGATACGAATGCCGAGAGCACCACCACGCATAGCCGACTGAACCGCACGCTTCATAGCGCGACGGAAGCCGATGCGGCGTTCCAGCTGATCCGCGATGCCCGCGGCAACCAGCTTGGAGTCGATGTCCGGCTTGCGGATTTCGACGATGTTCAGATTGACTTCCGCGCTGGTCATCTTGCCAATTTCGGCGCGCATCTTTTCGATATCCGCGCCTTTCTTGCCGATGATCACGCCCGGACGAGCCGAGTGAATGGTGATGCGCGCCAGTTTGGCCGGACGCTCGATCACGATCTTGGCGACGCTGGCGGACTTGCCGACGAGCTTCATCAGATAATCGCGGATGCGCAAATCTTCGTGCAGCAATTTGCCGTAGTTGCCGTGGTTAGCGAACCAGCGGCTGTCCCACGTGCAGTTGATGCCAAGACGCATACCGATCGGATTTACTTTTTGACCCATATTTAAGCTCCCGCTTTCTTGGAGAAGCTGCGCGCGCGCGATGCGGACAGCTTGTTATCGTTTTCACGTTCTTTGACGACGATCGTCAGGTTGCTATAGGGCTTTTCGATGCCGGCGCTCTTGCCGCGGCCACGAGCGTGGAAACGCTTCATGACGAATGCGCGACCGACCCAGGCTTCGGCGACATAAAGCTTGTCGACGTCGAGCTTGTGATTGTTTTCGGCATTGGCGACAGCCGCCTGCAGAACCTTCTTCACTTCGTCGGAGATGCGACGCTTTTCAAAGGTGAGCTGTGTCAGGGCAGCCGCAGCGCTCTTGCCACGAATGCTGGCCGCGACCAGGTTCAGCTTGCGGGCGCTGGAACGCAAGGCCTTGGCTTTCGCCAGAGCGCCGTTTTCCTCACGCAATTTTACTTTTAGCAATGCCATTACTCTCTCCCTTACTTCTCAACCTTCTTTTCGGCGACGCTGTGCGCCTTGAACGTGCGCGTAGGCGCGAATTCACCGAATTTGTGGCCGATCATATTTTCCGTGACCGAAACGGGCAAAAACTTGTTGCCGTTATAAACGCCGAACGTAAGCCCGACGAATTGCGGCAGGATCGTCGAACGACGCGACCAGATCTTGATGATCTCGTTGCGACCCGAGCTGCGCGACTTGTCCGCCTTCTTCAGCATATAGCTGTCGACAAACGGGCCTTTCCAAACTGAACGTGCCATTATTTATTCCTCTATTTCCCTTACGCCGCCTGATTGTCGCGACGCTTGTTAGCGCGGCGAACAATCCAACGATCAGTGCTCTTGTTGTTACGAGTCTTCGTACCCTTAGTTCCCTTGCCCCACGGCGTAACCGGGTGACCTGCGGACGATGTCTTGCCTTCGCCACCACCGTGAGGGTGATCGACGGGGTTCATCGCGCAACCGCGAACGGTAGGACGAATGCCGCGCCAACGGTTACGGCCAGCTTTGCCGGTCTTCTCGTTGGTGTGTTCGGCGTTCGATACCGCACCGACAGTCGCCATGCAATCCTGCGGAACGATGCGGACTTCGCCGGAGTTCAGCTTGATCTGCACAACGCCGCCGTCACGACCGACGATCTGGACATAAGCGCCAGCCGAACGAGCCATCTGGCCGCCCTTGCCGGGCTTCATTTCAACATTGTGAACAATCGTGCCGACGGGAATGTTCTTCAGCAACATCGCATTACCCGGCTTGACGTCAACCTTGTCGCCCGCGACGACGATGTCGCCCATCTTCATGCGTTGCGGCGCGAGGATGTAGGATTTGGTGCCGTCTTTGTAAACGACCAGAGCGATGAAAGCCGTACGATTAGGATCGTATTCCAAACGTTCGACCGTCGCTTCCATATTGAACTTGCGGCGCTTGAAATCGATCAAGCGATAACGACGCGCATGCCCGCCGCCGATATGGCGCGTGGTGATGCGACCGTGATTGTTACGTCCACCGGTCTTCTTCAGACCTTCGGTCAAAGCCTTAACAGGCTTGCCCTTGTACAATTCCGAACGGTCAACGCGAACCAATTGGCGAAGGCCGGGGGTGACGGGTTTGTAAGTTTTAAGTGCCATGATAAACCTCTATTCCCTTACACGCCTGTTTGCATGTCGATAGTGTTGCCTTCGGCAAGCGTAACGATCGCAAACTTCACATCGCTGCGGAAGCCGACTTTACCCTTGAAACGCTTGGTCTTGCCTTGACGGTTGTGCGTGTTGACGGCCGTTACCTTGACATTGAACAAAGCTTCGATCGACGACTTGATAACCGACTTGGTCGCGGCCTTGGCAACGCGGAACGTGTATTGACGGTTCGCGGTGATGTTGGTCGCTTTTTCAGTGATAACCGGGGCCAAAATCACGCTGTAATGCGCGGCGGTAGGAGCCGTGGCGGCTGCGGTTTTCTTTGCTGCGGTCTTGCTCATTTCAGCCTCTCTTGCAATTGCTCGACCGCGTTCTTGGTCAAAACCAGAACGTCGCGGCGGAGGATGTCATACACATTGGCGCCCTGCTCCGGCAGAACGTCGATGTGAGGAATGTTGCGCGCGGCCTTGGAAAAATTCGCATCCAAATTCGCGCCGTCGATGATCAAAGCCGAGCTCCAGCCGAGCTTGGTGAACTTTTCGACCAAAGCCTTGGTCTTGTGGCTGTCCAGCTTGGCGGAGTCGAGAATGATCAACTTGCCGTCCTGCTGCTTGGAAGCCAAAGCCATACGCAGAGCCAATTGGCGAACCTTCTTCGGCAGATCGTGAGCGTGATCGCGCACAACCGGCCCAAAGATAACGCCGCCCTTGCGGAATTGCGGCGAACGCAGGCTGCCTTGACGCGCGCGGCCTGTACCCTTTTGCGCCCAAGGCTTCTTGCTCGTACCAGCGACTTCGCTGATAACCTTAGCTTTGTGGTTACCGGAACGGCGCTTGGCCAATTGCCAGTTGACCACACGGGTCAGAATGTCGCGGCGAGGTGTTACGCCGAACACATCGTCGAGCAAGTCGATAGTGCCGACTTCCTTGTTTTCTAGATTTTTAATCGCTGTTTTCATAATTTCATTCCTACTTTAAGCCGCCGCGCCGGTATTTTCGGCCTTCGTCTTCAAACCTGCCGGAAGCGGAGCATCCTTCGGACGAGCCTTCTTCACAGCGTCGCGAATGTAAACATAAGTACCTTCGGCACCCGAAATCGCGCCCTTGACCAGAATAACGCCCAGTTCCGCATCGACCGAAACGACCTTCAAATTGAGGGTCGTAATCGTCGTGTGGCCCATATGGCCAGGCATCTTCTTGCCCTTGAACGTACGGCCTGGATCTTGACGTTGCCCGGTCGAACCTAGGCTGCGATGCGAAACCGACACACCGTGGGTCGCGCGCAGACCGGAGAAGTTATGACGCTTCATAACGCCCGCAAAACCTTTACCGATGCTGACCGCAGTCACATCCACATATTGGCCCGGCACGTAATGCGTCGCGGAAAGTTCCGAACCGATTTCGAGCAAAGCGTCTTCGCTAACGCGGAATTCCGCCAGTTCCATCTTCGGCTCGACCTTGGCTTTCGCATAGGTGCCGCGTTCGGCCTTCGATACGTTCTTGACCTTGGCTTTGCCGTAACCGAGCTGAACGGCGGTGTAGCCGTTCTTTTCGGTCGTGCGAACGCCGGTAACCTGAACTTCGTCCAGCTTCAACACGGTGACGGGCACATGCTCGCCCGTTTCGCTGAACACGCGGGTCATTCCCAGCTTGGTCGTAATCAGACCGGTACGTTGTGATTTCAATGTCTGTGTCATGACGTCCTCTTACACCCTGATCTCAACATCGACGCCGGCAGCGAGGTCGATCTTCGACAACGCATCGATCGTCTGCGGGGTCGGTTCAATAATGTCCAGCAAGCGGCGATGCGTGCGGATTTCGAACTGCTCGCGCGACTTCTTGTCGACGTGAGGTCCGCGATTGACGGTGAAACGCTCGAACCAGGTCGGCAGCGGAATCGGGCCGCGCACCTGCGCGCCCGTGCGCTTGGCCGTGCTGATGATCTCGCTCACCGATTGATCCAGTGTGCGGTGATCGAACGCCTTAAGGCGTATGCGTATCGTTTGCGTATCCATGTTCAAACCTCAAATTCCGTTTCTTATCAGAGCTTACTAGCCCGGACTCTGCTGCCGTTTTCCCGGCAACTTTGCTGCAAACCACTAAGGCAGCGTCTAATAACAATCTTTCTCATTGCTTCCCGCACCCCCTCGCGGGGATGCGGGTGCAATTTTTATTTACTCGATGATCGCAGCAACGACACCGGCGCCGACGGTACGACCGCCTTCACGAATGGCGAAACGCAGACCTTGGTCCATAGCGATTGGCGCAATCAAATGCACTTCGCAGGTGATGTTGTCGCCAGGCATAACCATTTCGGTACCGGCTGGCAAAATCACTTCGCCCGTTACGTCCGTCGTGCGGAAGTAGAATTGCGGACGATAGTTGGTGAAGAACGGCGTATGACGGCCACCTTCGTCCTTGGTCAGAACATAACATTCCGCCTTGAACTTGGTGTGCGGTGTGATGCTGCCGGGCTTCGCCAAAACTTGGCCACGCTCGACGTCTTCACGCTTCGTGCCGCGGAGCAGCGCGCCGATGTTGTCGCCAGCTTCGCCCTGATCGAGCAGCTTGCGGAACATTTCAACGCCGGTAACGATGGTCTTAACCGTTGGGCGAATGCCGACGATTTCGATTTCTTCGCCGACCTTGACAATACCCTGTTCGATACGGCCCGTAACAACGGTACCACGACCGGAGATCGAGAACACGTCTTCAACAGGCATCAAGAAAGGCTTGTCCAAAGCGCGAGCTGGCTGCGGAATGAATTCATCAACCGCATCCATCAGCTTCATGATCGCTTGTTCGCCGAGTTCTGGGCTCTTGTCTTCCAGAGCGCAGAGAGCCGAACCGCGAACGATCGGGGTCGTGTCGCCAGGATAGCTGTACTTGGTCAACAGATCGCGAATTTCCATTTCGACCAGTTCAGCCAGTTCGGGGTCGGCCATGTCCATCTTGTTCATAAAGACGACGATAGCAGGAACGCCAACCTGACGAGCGAGCAGGATGTGTTCGCGGGTCTGGGGCATTGGGCCGTCAGCAGCGGAAACGACGAGGATCGCGCCGTCCATCTGAGCCGCGCCGGTGATCATGTTCTTCACATAATCGGCATGTCCGGGGCAGTCAACGTGAGCATAGTGACGCTTCTTGGTGCGATATTCGACGTGCGCGGTCGAGATCGTGATGCCACGAGCCTTTTCTTCCGGCGCCGCGTCGATCTGGTCATAAGCCTTATACACGGCTTGACCGGTCTTCGCCAAAATCTTGGTGATAGCTGCGGTCAGCGATGTCTTACCGTGGTCAACGTGACCGATGGTGCCGATGTTGCAGTGAGGAAGACTGCGATCAAATTTTTCTTTAGCCATTTTACTCTCCGTTTGTCTCTAGTTTCGTTGCGTTGACTAAGTTAACTTCTTTGTCGATAGCGTTAGCCTGCCATCTTCAACTTTACTTCCTCGGCAATTGCCGCAGGAACTTGTTGGTAATGATGGAATTCCATCGTGTAGCTGCCGCGACCCTTGGTCATGCCGCGTAGTTTGCCGACATATTTGAACATCATAGCCAGCGGAACCATTGCGGGGATGGTGCGAGCGATACCGCGCTGTCCACCTTCGCCGATAAGGGCACGCTTGCTGCTCAGATCGCCGATCACGTCGCCGACGAATTCGTCGGGAACGGTCACTTCGACCTTCATGATCGGTTCCAGCAGAACCGGGCCGGCCTTGGCCATACCTTCGCGGAAGGCAGCGCGCGCCGCGATTTCAAAAGCCAGAGCAGACGAGTCAACGTCATGATAAGCGCCGTCGATCAAAGTAGCCTTGAAATCAATCGTCGGGAAGCCAGCGATAACGCCGTTGCTCAGCGAAGCCGCAAGGCCCTTTTCAACGCCAGGAATGAATTCCTTCGGCACCGAACCGCCAACAATCTTGCTTTCGAACGAATAACCTGTGCCGGGAACCTGGGGTTCAAGTTCGATAATGACGCGGGCGTACTGGCCCGAACCACCGGATTGCTTCTTGTGCGTGTAATCGACCGTATATTTCTTGGTGATCGTTTCGCGATAAGCCACCTGAGGCGCGCCGACATCGACATCGACCTTATAGGTACGCATCAGAATATCGACTTTGATTTCCAGATGCAGCTCGCCCATGCCCTTGATGACGGTCTGACCCGTTTCAGGGTTGGACGCCAGACGGAACGAAGGATCTTCGCGCACCATATCGAGCAGCGCGTTGGTCATCTTATCCTGATCGCCCTTGGTCTTGGGTTCGATAGACATTTCGATAACGGGTTCTGGGAAATCCATACGTTCCAGAACGATCTGCTTATCAACGTCGCAAAGAGTCTGTCCGGTCGTCGTATCTTTCAAAGCCGCCAGAGCGACGATGTCGCCGGCATGAGCTTCCTTGATTTCTTCGCGGGTATTGGCATGCATCAGAAGCATACGACCAACGCGTTCGCGTTCGCCCTTGATGCTGTTCTGAATATAGGTGCCGGTTTGCAAAGTGCCGGAATAAATACGCACGAAGGTCAACGAACCGACGAACGGATCCTTGATAACCTTGAACGCCAGACCGGAGAACGCTTCCGTATCCGTAGGTTCGCGATACAGGGAATTCTCTTCCGTGTTTTCTTCAGTGATGACGACATCGGGCTTGTACCCGTGAACGGCGCCGACATCCTTGGGCGACGGCAGATAATCGATAACGGCATCGAGCAAAGGCTGCACGCCCTTGTTCTTGAACGCGGAACCGCACAGGATCGGCACAAACTTCATCGACATTGTGCCCTTGCGGATGCACGCGTCGAGAACTTCGACCGAAGGCTCTTTGCCTTCCAGATAGGCTTCCATCGCCGCATCGTCCATTTCGACGGCGGTTTCGATCATCTTCTTGCGGTATTCCAGCGCTTCCGCCATCAAATCCGCAGGGATTTCTTCGTCGTGGAAATTCGCGCCCAGCGCTTCGTTTTCCCAAACGACGGCCTTCATGCGACGCAGATCGATCAGGCCGCCATATTCGGCGCCGTTACCAATCGGCAACTGCACAATGATGATGTTCGGAGTCAACTGAACCTTGATCATTTCCACGCAGCGATAGAAATTCGCGCCGGTACGATCCATCTTGTTGACGAATACCATGCGAGGCACATGATACTTGTCGCCTTGACGCCAAACGGTTTCGGTCTGCGGTTCAACGCCAGCGACGGCGTCGAGCAAGCAAACAGCGCCGTCAAGCACGCGCATGGAACGTTCGACTTCAATCGTGAAATCGACGTGGCCCGGCGTGTCGATGATGTTGATGCGGTGATCGTTCCAGAAGCAAGTCGTCGCAGCGGACGTAATCGTAATGCCGCGTTCCTGTTCCTGTTCCATGTAATCCATCGTCGCCGTGCCATCATGCACTTCGCCGATTTTGTAGGATTTACCGGTGTAATACAGAATGCGCTCAGTCGTAGTCGTCTTACCAGCATCAATGTGAGCCATGATGCCGATGTTACGATACTTTTCAATGGGCGTTTGACGAGACATAAATAACGGTCCTTACCAACGGAAATGTGAGAAAGCGCGATTGGCTTCGGCCATACGATGCGTGTCTTCACGCTTCTTGACCGCAGAGCCGTTCTGATTGGCGGCGGCTTGCAGCTCGCCGACCAGACGGTCTTCCATCGTGTGTTCGCCACGTTTGCGGGCGGCATCGATGATCCAGCGCATCGCCAAAGCGATACCGCGTTCTGCGCGCACTTCGACGGGCACCTGATAGGTGGCCCCACCGACGCGGCGTGAACGGACTTCCAAATGCGGACGAACATTTTCGATCGCATTCTTGAAAATTTCCAAAGCGTTTCCGCCCTTGGAGAACTTCTGAATCTTTTCCAGAGCTCCGTACAGGATGCTTTCGGCGGCAGACTTCTTGCCGTCATACATCAGGACGTTCTGGAACTTGGTGATCATGATTTCTCCGAACTTTGGATCCGGGAGAACCTGACGCTTTTCTGCGCGACGACGACGTGCCATTTTTTATACCCCTTACTTCGGACGCTTCGCGCCGTACAACGAACGACGCTTCTTGCGGTCCTTCACGCCCTGTGTATCGAGCGTACCGCGAATGATGTGATAGCGAACGCCAGGCAAATCCTTGACACGGCCGCCGCGGATCATCACGACGCTATGTTCTTGGAGATTGTGGCCTTCGCCGGGAATGTAGCTGATGACTTCGTGACCGTTGGTAAGACGGACGCGAGCAACCTTACGAAGAGCAGAGTTCGGCTTCTTCGGCGTGGTCGTGTAAACGCGCGTGCAGACGCCGCGCTTTTGTGGGCATTCCTGCAAGGCGGGAACGGTATCGCGCACCTTAACAGGCTTGCGCGGAGATCTAATCAATTGACCAACAGTAGGCATCAAATCCTCTTTCGCTTGTCGGCATACAAATGCCGGGAAAAACAAAACACAAAACCCACATCGGGGCGCGCCATATCTTGCGCTCCGCGTGGGAACCTACTCTTAACACCGGATGACACCGCTTAGTTTTGCGATTTTCTGCAAAACGAGCTGTTTCGTCATCACAGGCTATTTCTCACTTTCGCTCTTCTCAAAACCGCGTCTGGATTGAACTTTTCGCCCAAAAGCGTCAAATAAATCCACCGCCGATTCCGTAAAGGCTTGCGGGTTTTAGGGGATTTCCACCGATGCGTCAAGGAGATATTGCGGTTTTTTGCTTTCTCCCGCGATAAATTTTCGCCTAACCCAATTAACCCCGACAACAATCTCTAGGCAGGCTGCGCCCCACCCAAGTTATACTTCTCTTCCGGCGGGCTGCGCCGCGCATTTTTTACATGCTTTAACGCGCGCTCTAAGACATAAACAGCGTCAATAAGGGCCGTTTTAACAGGCTCCGTATAATTCGGCAAACATATTACCGTCGCAAAGAGGCGATAATTTCCCGTTCCGTCATTTCTACGAAGCTCAAAAGATGGAACATTGGGAGAACTGGTTTGTCTACAAGTATTGAGAAGTTGCTTATACGTTTTTTCATCCACGATACCCTCCAATGCCACAAATGTACCCGGCAACTCGCCGATAACAAAGCTGGTATTGGTCGGTTGCACTGTACTTTCTGAATCGTTCAAACGATCAACCAATAGGCTCAATAACAGGTTTTGCTTCTCGATCGCCGCCATATTTCCCTCAACATCAAGATCAGGAAGAATTTCTTTGCTGTGTGGTTGGGGCTGGAGCTGTTGCCGCGCTAACTTGAAATTGATGATCGACTGAGTATCCAGTTTGCGTGAAGTGAACTCAACCTTGCCAATTCCCTTTGAAAACAGGCCCTCTTTTTTCATAAGCGTTGCCCAGGGCGACTCATCATTTCTAGAAAAAGCGTAGGTATCGCCCAAAGAAGCATCACTAGATAAGTTACCCAGCGTAAATTCGTTCATGATAAAATCCTTTAATTAAATGCCGAGAAACCATTTGTAACACAAAGCACCCCTTCGGAAATACTTTCATAAAT
>JBAVWC010000414.1:0-26898 GCA_049697595.1 Alphaproteobacteria bacterium | reverse complement strand
GATGAATGCCGGATTCATGTGCAAAGGCATTCGCGCCGACGATTGCCTTGTTTTTCTGGATCGGGAAGCCGGTGATCGCGGCGACGAAGCGCGCGGTCGGATAGATTTGGCGCGTATCGATATTGGTGTGGCAGTGGAAATAATCTTCGCGGGTTTTGATCGCCATGACGATTTCTTCCATCGCGGCGTTTCCGGCGCGTTCGCCTATGCCGTTGATCGTGCATTCGATCTGGCGCGCGCCTGCCGTGACTCCGGCAAGCGAATTGGCGACGGCGAGGCCGAGATCGTTGTGGCAATGCGTTGAGAAGCAGACGGAGGGGAATTGTTTGGATAGAGCGCCGATTAAAGCGAGATATTCTGCGGGAACGGCATACCCGACGGTGTCGGGTATGTTGATTGTTTTGGCGCCGGCGCGGATTGCCGTATCGACGGCTTTGCTGAGGAAGGTTATGTCGCTGCGCGTGGCGTCCATTGCCGACCATTCGACATCGTCGCAGAAGGATTTGGCGTAGCGCACGGTTTCATCGATGATCGTCAGGACTTCTTCGCGGGTTTTGCGGAGCTGGTGTTCGATGTGGATGTCGCTGGTGGAAACGAAAGTATGGATGCGCGGTTTTTTGGCGTGTTCGAGGGAGCGTGCCGCCGCGTCGATATCGCCCTTGATCGCGCGGGCGAGGCTGCAGATGCTGGCTTGGGTGACGGCTTTGCTGACGGCTTTGATACATTCGGCGTCGCCTTGCGATGAGGCCGCGAAGCCCGCTTCGATGACGTTGACGCCCATTGCGTCGAGGCGCGTAGCGACTGCTATTTTTTCCTGTAACGACATTGTCGCGCCGGGCGATTGTTCGCCGTCGCGGAGGGTGGTGTCGAATATGACGATTTGCGAGGAAGGGTTTTTGGTGTGCGTCTCGTTCATTTTTGCCTCCACGGCTTTTTTGTTCCTGTACTTGAGTGTAGGCACAAAAAGTGGATGTGGAAAGGTGCTCCCGGTTGTGCAGTTGCGAAGCGTGGGGGAGTGTATGCATACTCCGGAAGCGTCCTGAAAGTAGTAAAAGCCAATATTGGATTATAAAAGCTAATATTAGAATTGACCGAAAGCGAAATACATGTTGCACTGCACGGCCCAAATGGGTGACGATTTTGTGAGGATTAAGTATATAGGAGCAAGCATATGGTTAATAATAACTCAAATAGAATTCGATCTCAGTGGCAAAAAGCTGCCTTTGTTCTTACGGTTGCTTTATCGGTTGCGGCTGGCGCTTCTTCGGCTCATGCCGTGGGCATCCCGAGGGCCCTTCCCCCCGACCCCACCTCCCAGCCGGACGTGTCTCAGGCTCAGCCTGATAACATGCCTCTGGCTCACTTTAATCAAGAACTGGCCGCCGGGAAGATTAAGCAGGTCACCATAGATGCGGGCACCAATATCGCCACTTTTACCGAGGGCGATTCCACCTATCAAACACAATTTATGCCCGAAATCGTCGCCAGCGAAATTGATAAAATGGCCAATAAGGGCGTCGATTACACGATCACACCTCCGGAACCTTCCGCGGGGAGTCTCATGGGATCGATCCTTCCTTATGCCATGTTGGGCGCTGTGGGATTGATGGCCTACAGGATGTTCTCGCAGCCAAAAGGGGCGCAGGGATTTGGGCAAGCGAAGCGGGCGCGCGATCTTAGCCAAAGCGCGACCAAAATAACCTTTGCCGATGTCGCCGGAGTCGATGAAGCTGTGTCGAATTTGCAGGATATCGTCGATTTTCTTAAAGACCCCGAGAAATATAAGAAACTGGGGGCGAAACTGCCGAAGGGCACTTTGCTGGTCGGGCCGCCCGGCACTGGCAAAACCTTGCTGGCACGCGCCATCGCTGGCGAAACTAATGTCCCTTTTCTTACAATGAATGGTCCTGATTTCGTCGAATTGTTTGTCGGCGTCGGGCCCCAACGTGTGCGTGCTCTCGTTGCAGAAGCGCGCGCGAAAGGAGGGCCCTGCATTATCTTTATCGATGAAATCGATGTGATCGGCCAGCATCGCAATGCAGGCCCTAACACTTCTTCAGAAGACAGCAAGACTTTGGCCGCGCTTTTAACCGAGGTGGACGGATCGAACGAGGCTAATGACAATATTATTTACATTGCCACAACCAACATCCCGGAGACGCTTGACCCGGCCCTTACGCGTCCCGGTCGTTTTACCCGTCAGGTGGTAGTTCCCAATCCCGATCTGCGCGGCCGCGAGAAAATTCTGGCCATTTACGGCAGGAAACATCCCAATGATGTGGACATTCTGGCTGTCGCCAAGAAAACTTTTGGTTTTTCTGGCGCGGGGCTGGCGAATCTTTGGAACGAGGCGGCGTTACGCGCCGGTCGCCTGAATGATAATAAGGTCACGATGGCGCATATGGCCTTTGCGCGCGATAAAATCCTTATAGGCGAAGAAAATCGCACGATGGTGGTGTCGGACGCCGAGAAGAAGATGACCGCTTATCATGAAGCGGGACATGTCGTGATGAGCATTGTTAATCCGTTGTGTCACGCCATTGAGAAGGCGACTATTGTCCCGCGCGGTCGGGCGCTTGGTTTTGTGCAGCCAGCCCCTCCTGAACAGGATGCTTATTCAAAGAGCAAGGCATCATGCAAAGCACAGCTTAATATGGCTATGGGCGGGCGCGCTGCGGAGGAGCTTGTGTTCGGCAAGGAGAATGTCTCTAACGGCGCTTCGGGTGACATTAAGCAGGCAACGGAAATGGCGACGGCAATGGTCAGCCAATGGGGCATGAGCGAAGCCGTGGGTATGGTCGCTCATAGCAGTCAGGGCGGCCATTTAGGCGGCGGCGGAACAAAGGCCGGCTCTGAAGCCACCGCCGCGACAATTGATCGTGAGGTTAAGCAACTTACCGATGTGGCTTATGCGACGGCTGTGAAAACATTGACCGAGCGCAAGGATGATCTGCATCTGATTGCGCAGGCTTTGCTGACCTATGAAACATTGAGCGGTGCGGAAATTACGGCTATTCTGAAGGGCGAGCCGATCCGCGACAATGTGGTGCCTTTTCAACCGCCGCCGATGCCCGACCTCAAACAGGGGGATAAGACGGGGGGTGGGGCAAAGAATCCTGTTGCCGCCAATGACAGCAAGCCCGGCCTGTTGTCTCCGCTCGTTTCCCGACCGCTTGTGGCTATTTCCACAACGATCTCGCGGCATTTCGCGCGGCGCTGGAATTCTTTGAGTTCGTAGTTGGCTCTTAAAACAGGCGGGAATAATGAAGAAATTCCTTCTCCCCCGGAAAGGGAAGAATTAATCTTGTGCTGGCCGGAGCCAATCGCTACACCGACATCGTAGCCCCGTTTTCAGGCATTGGGGGCGGACGGTGGGATCGGGATAATGTTAAAGCGGATTATGACAAGGCCGCAGAGCCAAAAACAGATAGGTCGGTTGTATCCGCAAGTTAAGGCGCGCGGCATTTTTCCGGCCTCTGTCCTGCTTGTTCTTATGTTTCCCTTCGTCGGCTTGGCTTACGCGGACGATGACGCCGCAGAGACAACGCCGGGATGGTATAGCCTGCATATTCAGGGAACTTCGACGACGCAGGGCCACCCCTCATTTCACAGTGGAATCCCCGACGGTTCTGAAAGTATGGGATCTCCTGCAGAGACGGCCACGACGAACGATATCACCCTGTTCGCCGGTGTACGCCTTGGCGGTCTTGAAATTTATGCCGATCCGGAAATGGATCAGGGGTTTGGCCTGTCAAAGACCTTTGGCGTTGCGGGCTATACCAGCGGGGAAGCTTATAAGGTGGGGGCATACGATCCTTATTTCCAACTGCCGCGCCTGTTTGGCCGCACTATCGTCGGCTTGGGTGGCGAAACTCAGACGGTGGAAGACGGGCCCAATCAACTGGCGGGCAGTCATGACGCCGACAATGTGACTCTGACATTCGGTAAATTTTCTGTCGTCGATATTTTCGATAACAACTCTTATGCCCACGATCCCAGAGCCGATTTTATGAACTGGTCGATCATCGATATGGGAGCTTTCGATTATGCCGCCAGTTCGTGGGGCTATACTTACGGAGGCACTGCCGAGTGGAATCAATCCTGGTGGACGTTGCGCGGCGGATTGTTCGACTTGTCGCGCATACCTAATGACAAATATCTGGTGCGCGGGTTCGGGGAGTATCAAACGGTTTTCGAGGCCGAGGAACGGCATCAGCTTTTTGATAATCCCGGCAAGGTCAAGGCGCTGTTCTTTATGAACTCAGCCAATATGGGGTCTTATGAAGATGCTTTGACGCTGGCAAGCCAGACCGGGACGATTCCGAATACCGCTTTGGTGCGTCATTGGCAAACCCGTCCGGGCGGCGGGATCAATATCGAACAGCAGATCATGCCCGATCTGGGTGCGTTCTTGCGCGCCAGCATGAATGACGGGACGAAAGAAGCTTATGAATTTTCCGAGATCAATCAATCGCTCTCTGGCGGATTGTCGTTGAAGGGCAATCGGTGGAAACGCGAGGACGATACAGTTGGCCTTGGCGGCTCCGTCAATGCTATTTCCAGCGAAGCGCGCCAGTATTTGGCTGCGGGAGGACAAGGCATTCTTATCGGCGACGGTCAGTTGCCTTCTTATGCCGGTGAGCAGATTATCGAAGCCTATTACAAGGCCACGCTGATGCCCGGCATAGCGACGACGGCAGATTATCAGCGCGTGATCAACCCCGCCTATGACGCCGCGCGCGGCCCCATCGATTTCTTTGCCGTTCGCCTGCATATCGAGTACTAGGAGCAGGCGGCCCTAAGGCCGCCTGTCGTCGCTTACCAGCTGTACCTAACTCCGGCGGTTACAGATTGATCCAGCTCGTTGCTGGATATGGCGGTTTCGTAACGGCCATAAACGGATATACCGACGAGCAAAGCCAAAGCTCCTCCGATTGCGCCGCCTGTACCTGCCCCCTCGCCAAGCGGGACAGTCGCATAAGCCCCATTACGATACGTCGAACACGCATATCCATGGTTAACTACGGGCAGTGTTTTCCTGTTGGGTCGCGCAGCCTGTTTTCTTCTTTGGCGCTATCTCCGATTTATAAGATATGGCCCGCACTACAGCCGTTAAACAGGCGGATTTGGAATAAATTTGCCCAACTTTTTTGGTGAAAGAGTCGCAACTCTTTGAAAATAATGGTCGGGACAACAGGATTTGAACCTGCGCCCCCCAGTCCCCCAGAAGCGTGAGAATTAATATACATCAAAGGGGTTGGGCAATTTCAGCCCTTTTTGAATGCCAATTTTTATTGAGGTTTCTGCGGAAGCTGCCCAACTTTTTTCTGCTCCGCCCTTAAGCTGTGCCTCGCATCAACAGTTAGCCAAGTAGAAAAGTGTTGTTGACATCGAACGGTCGCGCCGCTATAGTTATCCGTATGGCTAACAATACAAACCAACTGAACAACGCCTTCGGTGCGCTCTCTGACCCCACGCGCCGCGCTATTGTGATGCGCTTGTGCGCAGGCGAGGCATCGGTCGGCGAGCTAGCGAAACCGTTCGACATGGCGTTGCCGAGCTTAATGAAGCACCTGCGCATCCTCGAAAGCTGCGGCTTTATCGAGACGGAGAAGATCGGTCGCATCCGAACATGCGCACTGCACACGGCGTCTCTCGAAACTATCGAGACATGGCTGGCAGCACAACGGGAGATCTGGGAACAACGCCTCGATCGTCTGGAACTTTACGTCGAGACACTAAAGAAAGAGGAGAAATCGAATGCAAGCAAAAGAAAACGGTAGTAACTCAGTCCTGTCGACCTGGGCGCTCGATCGGGAGATTGTGTTGTCCCGGGTGATCAATGCGCGGCGCGAGTTGGTGTTTGCCGCCTGGTCTGATCCTCGTCACCTGCCCCAATGGTTCGGACCGGCAGGGTTCAAAATCGAGACCAAAGAAATAGATATCCGCGTGGGTGGGACGTGGCGGTTCGATATGATCGCACCCGACGGTAAGCGGTATCCCAGCCGCATGGCGTTCCGGCGCATCGAGGAGCCGAGCCTGATCGAACTCGACCATGGTGCCGACAAGGACGATGACGCCGGCATGTTCCGCATGACGGTAACATTCGATCAACAAAGCGACGGCAAGACAGTCATCACCTTGCGTCAACTGCACCCGACCAAGGCGCAACGCGATGCCACGATCGGCTTCGGCGCCGTCGAGTTCGGCTATCAGACGCTCGACAAGTTGGCTCGCCATGCCGAGACCGCAATGACTGGCGGATGATCGATGTCGGATTCGGAAATTAAGCTTACTATCGAAAACTTTTTTAAAAAAGGCTGGCCACTTGTCAAACGAGATCACCCCCCAGCTACCCTATGCGGAAGCCTTCGTATCGAAATATCTGCGCGTTTCTCATGCGTTCAATGCAGTAAAACTTGCTTGGCGTCTTGGATTTATGATCGAGGATATAGACCAGCATTGAATATATAAAAGGGTCCGCCCTCTTGCCGGTGATGTTTTCCATTTCCTCAAGGCCGCTGCGCTCGACCCATAACTTTGCGCCCTTAGGGGCAAACTTTATGGCCGATTTTTTCCAAAGGACGATGCCGTCTTTGCCGAGGTCACAAATCAGGTATTTGTGCAACGGACGCGGCGCGTCTGTTCTGACTGTCCAGCAAGGCCAGCGCTTTTTCTTTTTGCCGTCGATAAAACTTTCCAGGGTACAGTTTTCGACTGTCACGATACGCCCAGGCGGGAAGCCATCTGGTTGTATGACTTTCCCGACCTTGAGTTGAGCGCGTTTTAAAGCGGCCATTATGCGATCCTCAGTTCGTGAAACGCATCCGGTGTTTTGATAACGGTCGATGTATTGCTCATCGAGGCTTCTAAGGAGCACAGGGTAACGCTCAAGACTGGTGCAAATTTGTTTTTGTAGTGATCAAGTCCGGCTGTTTCGGAACCGCCGAGATTGAGAAGCGGAACACCGTCGGCGCAGAGTTTTAATGCGGTGGCCTGAATCGAAAACTCTGACAGTCCGCGATAAGTCACATTGCACAGGTTCATATAGAGGTTGGCGACCTTGTGTACAGGGTTTGATATATCCCACATCGTGACGGCCTGAATCTGGCCTTCGGCGATGAATACCAATCCATCCAGCCCCAACTTCTTGTGCTTCAAGAGGCGCAGGGTTTCCTTATAGGGGGTAATGAGGTCAATTAGCTCATCTGGCCTTTCTGCTTGCCGGTTAGCCCAGCGCAATGCAAGGGTTTCAATTTCTGGAATGTGCTTGATCGACAAAGGCTGAACATCAAGCGAGTATTTATGTGTTTGTCGAACGCGATTGCGAATGAGCATATAATCATGCCCAATCATCTGCGCCGTATTCAGAGTTGAAAGAATTCTGGCCGGATAACGCCAATCCAAAACTTCTTCTTCGACCGGCTCAAACGACACGCGACGAACGAATGCATAGAAGGTTTTAAGCTGACTGATTTCTTGCGGCTTGAACCGTGCCAGCAAAAAACCCAATGGCGGTGCGGGCGCTTCATCCAGCAATGCAGTTATTGCAGCATAGTTTTTCTTGCCGCGTGGTGGAAAGACCAGAATCTGTCCGTCTATATTCGGGTGCCAGCACATGGGCAGATAGGTTCCATCATAATGATAGAGCCATAATCCACGTCTGCCGGTGAACGCATAGTAGGCTGGCGATACGGCGTAGCTATCGCAGTCTTCTTCCGCGGCAAGGAGTTCTGCAAAGTGCGGGATATTGGCGTCGGTCACGCGCTCGACATATTCGCTTTGTTCAAGCCAATCCTCGAAGTTTAATTCTTGCATATGGGCTTGAATCATTGTCATTTCTTGTCGTCCCGAATGATTTGCTTGCCGGTATTCCATGCAATATCGAACAGCTTGCTTGCGCTTTCAGCCCAACGCTGGTCATCAATGATGATGACTCGCGGTTCCGGCTTCCAAGACAACAAGGCTAATTTCGAGCCGTAAATGTAAAACGGGTATTGCGAGAATGATTCATCAGGAATGGCTCGATAAGTATCATATGGGGCGATAAGACTTGGATCGTCAGCCCGCACCAGCAAGCGACAGGTGATATTGGCCGCTTTGCGCTTCTTGATTTGTTCGTCCAGAAAATCTTTCGTGAGACTCTTGGCGGCGCTGCCTTCATCCAAATGAGCGATAAGTAATTCGCCACCCTTCTCTTGAAGAGTCCTATAAACATCGGTCAGCAATTCTTGCAAGCAATCATCACCTGTATATGTCGTGACGGTTTTTTCTTTTTTACGAACGCCCTCACCGGGCAAAAACTCAATGCCGCGCGGCTCCAAGATGCCGCAAACTTTTCGTATCGTGTCTTCACGATACGCTGCGGTTCCGTTGATGATTTTGTATAGAGTGCTGCGCCCAATGCCAGCTTCGGAGGCCAACCCTTCTTGGGTCATCCCTGCCAAAGCTATCCCCGCTGCGATCTGTGGGCCGGTGAGTCTCATAGTATAAATTTCTTTCCTGATGTCGTGCCGTCATTGGACACTACAAGACTTTATGTGTTGTTAAAAGACCCAAATTGATTTCATCATTTTGTTGCTTTTTATATTTTGTTGCCAAAATATGGCATGAAACTGCTGCATATTGACAACAAACGACACATTTGGCTTCGTTATTAGACCCATTTTGATTTTCTTTCATCCAATGCAACATATATTATCCTTGTGTTAGCAGAGAAACAAATTTTAAGGGATTAATAAATGTTAGCAAATTCAGAAATCAGCTTCGGTGGAATGGCTGCCCGTTTTGGCGAAATTATCGCTTATGGCCATTTGGAACAGATCGAACGCGCCGCTGGCATTTGCCCCAAACGAATGACTGGCCTTGATCCAGAAACCCGTCTTGCTAATGCCATTAGCGCCCAGGATGCCCTGCCCAACCCGGCAGCGCAGGCGGCGTAAGGCAAAGAAACAAACAACCTCAGAAACGTGAATGACAATGATCAGCGTAGAACAGATTAAAGCGGCGCGCGCGTGGCTGAACTGGTCACAGGATGAGCTGGCTCAGGAAACCGGTTTATCGCTGGCGACGATTCACAATCTTGAAAAGGGACATATCTCTTATCGCAGCCTGGGAGAAATTCGCAAAACTTTTGAGAACAAGGGTTTCGAGTTTTCTGGAAAGAATGGGCTAAGCCGCCGCCTTGACGAACACCGCAGTTATTTCGGGGCCGATGGCACCAATGAATTTTATGACGACATGCTTACCGTTGCCAAGGAAACGAATGGCGAGATTGTCGCAATCTTTCCAACGCAAGAAATGCTCGCCCGTTCTCTGGGAGTTACAAGGGATGGGAGCCTCGAACGGCTGGAACAGTTGAGCAAGTTTGCGACGATCAAATGCCTGCTGTCCAACGCGCACAATACCACACTATTTATTCCATCAATCCAGTGCAGGGCAATCCCCAAACATCCCTTTGCCCCTTTTTCGTCATTCGTCTATGGCAACAAAACCGCCCTTGTCGCCACGAATGGTATTGATCTCACCTATTTCGTGATGACATCTGTATCCATCGCGCAGGACGCCTTCAAAACTTTCGCGGCGGATTGGAACACGGCAGCGCCGATCATCTCTCCGGCTCGTGCTTGATACCATCTGATCGTTGTCTCGCTTAAATTCCTGTCGTCTCCAATCCGTCTCCTTCGCCAGCCCGATGACTCCATTGCCTTCAATGGCATGGGATGTGCGTTCGGCCTCTTGAACGGCTTCAGAAAATTTATAAGCGGAATACGCATAAAACATAAAACGGGAATATTTACGAAAAACGCCTAAGCGGATAAGGAATATTGCGTAAAAATAGCCGTGGTTTTTCCCTTCAGATAACGGCATTTGGCTTCATTGATTGAACATTTTCAATGAGGTTTTTATGACACGCGACGATTTACGCATTCTTTGTACTGCGCTCGGCTTTACCGCCGTCATCATGAAGGATGTAGCCGATAACCAGGTTTTACGCGCCACGAGCATTGCCAAACTCATTGAGGACTTTTGCATAACCGTGGTGCCAGAGGCTTTCACGGCGGAGAGAAACGCTTGCGATTTTCCTCGCCAGTCTATCGCGGGAAGCGCAGGCGCATCCATTATCAGAAGTTAAATAAGTAACCGATCATTCACATAGGAGAGATATTATGCCTCAATATAGACGCGCGATCATTGCCCCCCGTTTGTTGATTGTTCCAAGAAATACATTGACAGGTTTCACCCGGCTGGTGTGTAATATCGGCGGTATCAAGAGAACAGCTTCGGTTGTTCGCCAACCTGCCAGTCCGGGCAAGGTGGCTTTTCCGCAAGGAAGATATGGCTTTCGCAAGATAGCAATAATACGGGCGCTGACAGTCAATGACTGCGGTTGTTTCTCTTGTATCTGTAATTTTAAGCAGACAGGAGAAGCGCAATGATCAACCCCACATCTCCTCCATACAGGCTTGCGATTATTGGCAACGGCTCTACGGCAGTGAATGCGCTGGATGCCTTAATCAACCATTATGACAAAACTCCTGCGGTTCTTGAGCCCCTTCACATAACGATATTCGGAAATGCGCCTGAAGGGGATTGCGGCAGAGGATTCGCCTACGGAAAAATTGCTGGGGGCATGGGAAACCTGACGGAATCCCCCGCTGACGGTCGCGCAGATTATGGCAGCGAGAAAGGTGCTTTTACGCGATACGCTTCTCAATTGCTGGGTACTGCTCCCAAAGACATGCATTGCAGCAGCCGCCAACTCGTCGGCTATTTTCATGCGGAGCGTTTTCAGGAACTGAAAAAGAAAGCCGATAGTTTGGGCATCGACATTGTCTATGAACAAGCTCGCGTAACGAATTTGACCAAGGATGATATTGGCTATGTCGTCGCTGGAAATAATCGCCTGTATGGTCAGTTTGACAGGGTTGTGCTGGCTATTGGCGACGTTCTTTCCAGCCGGTTCAATGCCGCGATTGCCAAATATCCCGATCAGGTATTTGCCAGCCCCTATCATGCTGTTGAACAAGTCATCAAGAACAGCGGCAGCAATACCGTCATCACCGCCTTTGGCACCCGCTCGTCATTCGTGGATTTGGTCAACGGATTCATATCCAAGGGCTATCAAGGCAAAATTATCGGTGTATCTTCAAGCGGGCAGACATCGTGGCAGGCACGAGAGGATCGTGGCCTGTATGCCTTGCTGCACATGGCCAAGGATGAGGTGTTCAAGACGACATCCGATATTCTGGCTGCGCTTAATTTGGAATTGTCTTCCGCAAAGAAGGCCGGGGTTTATGTGCCGGATAGTTTGCTGCAAGCAATCAACCCTCAATGTTCAGGGCGGTTGCGTTGGGATTTTGATTTACGGGAAGAAGCCGCGAACGCCGACAATGTGACCTATCACGATGTAGTTCAGGTTATTAATTGGGAGAAATTATATGAGGGATTGGCTGATGCCGAAGAAAAGAAACGCTTTAACGACGTTCTTTCCGACTTCGCATTATACAATCGCGTTAATCGGGTTGTGCCAAAAGATTACAAGCAGTTTATCAATAATTTCGGTGACGGTAAAACCCAAATCATTAAATCAAGTTTTTCTCAAAACGATATTCAACCGCCCAGCGACGGGCGACTTACCATTTCTCTGACGAATGGCAGCATAATCAGCACGGATTATGTTGTTAATTGCGCCATCGGCCCGGCGGCGTCCAGAGAGCAAGCGCAGACCCACGAGCTCTTGCACAACCTGACGCACAAGAACTGGCTCTCGCCACACGACGGCAGCGGTTTCGATGTTGCGAGCGGGCATGCGATTGATATACTCGGCGCGCAAGCAAGGCCGTATCTTTTCACCGGCCTCGGTCTTGAAAGTTATGGCCGTCAAATTGGCGCTTGGGTGGGATCAATCTCTCAAGATACCTCAAACGCCGATGCTTTAAGACCCCTTCCTTCACTTGCACCACGGAGAGTTACACATGGCTGAATCACTGTCGCTTCCCTCAAGCACGAATAAAGAAGAAATCTATCAAGCGATACTGCCGCAGATTAGAGCCGTCATCGGTGGCACCGATGACCTCATCGCCAATCTGGCGAACATCGCGGCGATCCTGAAACAGGCTTTTGATTTCCATTGGGTCGGCTTCTATCGGGTGACATCGGCGCATAAACTGGTGCTTGGCCCATTTCAGGGCCCATTGGCCTGCGTCACTATTCCTTTCGGCAAAGGCGTATGCGGAACATCGGCTAGCGAACAGAAAACCGTCTTAGTTGCCGATGTCGATCAATTTCCCGGACATATCGCGTGCAGCAGCCTGTCGAAATCAGAGATTGTCGTTCCCTTGGTGCATAACGGGGAAACGAAACTGATCCTGGATATTGATAGTGATAAGCTTGATGACTTCGATAATACCGATCAGCGTTATCTGGAGCAGATTATTAAACTAATCCACCTCCAGAACTTTTCTGACTAAGACGCTTCAATTCACTCATCATGTCGATAAGCGGCATGACTTCGATGTCTTTGGTCATGGGATACCGCTCTTTACCGGGATAGACGACATAGCGTTGATTAGCTTTGACGGCCTCGCAACCGAGGTGGAAGCCTTTGGATAAAGTCGGCGAAAGAGAGCGTTTGATTTCTATCGCTATTTTGCGGCGCGGCGATATTTCAAGAAGCAGGTCGATCTCAGCTCCGCCGGTCGTGCGGCAAAAGAATAGATTAACGCGTTGTGGCGCTGCGGCCCGAAGATTCTCGATCACATGTCATGGTTGATAATGTAATATACTATATTTGATTTTCAACCATGTTATGTGATCTCAATCGGCTTACCAACTAGCAAAGTGATAGTTCAGGCCGATGAGAACCGTCTGCAAATTATGCGTTTCCATGTATGAGTCTGGAATGGATGCATATCCTGAAGCGCTGCCAGAATTTAGGAAATTTGTGTTGCGGCTGCCGAGATCAGTATAGCTATATTCAGCGAAGGCAGACCAGTTAGGCTGGAAAGCATATTCGGTGCCGCCGCCGATCGTCCAGCCTAGGCGCGTGGCGGTTGCTTTAAATGTATAGGGGCCTGTCGGATCTGAGTCCGTATAGTTGATGTGGTCTCCGGTCACGCCGCTTTTGAGATACAACAAGACCTGCGGTATCACCGCATAGCCAACACGGCCTGTCAGCGACCCAGCCCAATCCGTATTATAGGCCAACGCCTCAGTTCCGCCGCCCGGCAAATAGGGGTGGCTGCCGTTTATCCCGGCTCCATCAAACATCCCCTGAACGCCAACCACAAAACGGTTCGCAAATTGATAATCGCACCCGATTTGAGCGCCGCCGATAGGCCCGCGCCCGGTGTTTCCGCCGGTATTAAAATTTGCGTTGATCGTATCGACCGCATGATCTCTCTGCCACCCATAACCGAGATTTCCGCCAGCGTAGCAACTCGTCCAGCTATAGCCCTCCCCGGCCCCCTCTCCCACGGCGGCAAGAGCCTGCCCACAAAGGAGGAGGCCAGGAACGATGAGCAAGAGAAACTTATTCATAGATCATTTCATGACCACGGAGGGTCAGCCCCGAAAAAAGTTGCAGGAAGGATGCCAAGGCTTGGAAACCCCATGCAAATCTAGGAGGAAAAACATTGGCAGCAAGAGTTTGCATAAATTCGGGGGGCTGTCTCTAAAACACGTTCTTATTGCAGCTTTTAAAGCACGTAAATTTAGCTCTTTATAAATTACAACTATCTGCCAATATCCTACATGTGTAGTTAGCTGAGCCCCACTCAGCGGCCAGAGCCTAACACCGCATTTGTAAGAGCGTAGCCACAAATAACTAGGGTTGAACTTAACGGGTGGAGTTATGAACATTAAGCGCTACATTTCGCTGATCATTTTAACAAATCTACTTATATGTAACATTCATAGCGCCATTGCGGATGATCATGTGTCTGCATTGGTGAAAAAAGATCATCAAAAATTGTCTCGCGGACAATGTACCGCAGATCGTGAATGGATCGAGGTGACCGGGCTGAACTCTGTTAAAGCAGAAAATCGCATCAATCATTGGATCAGAAGAAAATTGACGGTAGGAAAAAAGCTAAAGCAAGCTGATTGCAGTGCTGCAGAAGGGCTTGGTTTTCAAATTTATAACAACAAGGCGGAGTTGACCGGCCAATCCAGAGAGCTGATGGGGGTTCAGGTGCATATAGCTTTTAGGAGTGGTGGTTATCCTAGTGTTTTTAGAGAGTGCGCAACATTTCTTAAAGATTCGGGCAACACTATTGATCTCAACGAATACTTTAGGAAAGACAAGCTGGAAGAGTTGCGGGAAAATGTTTGTCAGAGTGAGAAAGATAGTCCCTCCCCGCTCTGTGATAATACAAACGATCGGGATGCCCACTCTCCATTTATGTTTTGTGTAGGAAATGAAGGAATTAATGCATACATGCCAGGATGGCATACAGAAGAGGTTGGTTATACGATTCCAGCGGCAAACATATCCAAATATTTTAATTTTTCTCCAAAGATGTCACGGTTGTTCACATATTAAAAATGCCGTCCAGAAAAGCTCTCGTATAACAAAGAAAAAGAATGGGTGTATTTCATTCTATGGAAAGAATGTGAAATGGCAGAAAATCCAGAATATAAAAAACACTTTAAGGAATTTTCTCAAAACGTGGCGTATGCGGCAAGAACTTGGCACCACTATGTGTACTTGAGAAATCAATCTGCAGAGGACAAGGGGCTCCTAGATGCTCTTAATAAAGCAGCTCGTTTCTGGCTGGATTATAACTATTCCGCAGTACAAACGACTATAATTTTTTTAGGAAAGATTTTTGACCGAAATCCGAAAGCCTTTGCAATCGATAAGACCATCGAATCTGCACGCGCTGAAAAAGAGTATTTTGGCAAGGAAGCGCTGCGTAAACGCAAAATAGAAATAGCTGGAGAATTTGATGGCCTGGATGAATATATCACTCAAGCTTCAGAACTGAATGAAGCTGATTTAGAGGAGATCAATATCGAAGTCGAAAAAGCTAAAATCATTTGGCAGCGCATCAGGCCTTTGAGAGATAAAATATATGCTCATAGCGAAATACTAACGCCAGAACAGCGAGCCGATCTCTATAAAGCGGTTACAAATTCTGACATTGAGGATATCATCCAAATACTTTTGAATATCTCGAATGCATTGCTCCAATTTGAAATCAACGGACGCGCATTAGACTTATCTTGTGATTATCGCCGCCCAATAGATGAGGCCCGCGCAGATATGGATAAGCTTATTAAGTCTTTGGTCGCTTAAGCCGGAATCTTCTGTAGAGTTCTATATGCGTATCGCCAAGTGTGGCGACAAAACTGGTCATAAGGAGCGCAAATGAGCATAGTTCTAATTCATGGCGGAGCCGCCAATTTTGATGCCAACGCCCCAGAGCTTGCGACAAAGCAAGCTGCGGTCATGCGCGCCAAGCATGCGTTGGACGATAAGAACCTGCCCGCTCTTGATCTTGTAGAGCTGGCTGTGAAGAATTTGGAACTGGCTCCGGA
Source organism: Alphaproteobacteria bacterium (assembly GCA_049697595.1). Taxonomy (GTDB): domain Bacteria; phylum Pseudomonadota; class Alphaproteobacteria; order UBA9219; family UBA9219; genus CAIXLI01. The sequence goes on along the minus strand of JBAVWC010000414.1, from coordinate 11,355 downwards.
ACTCAATGCCGGATTTGGCAGCGTGATACAGATGGATGGCGCTATCCGTATGGATGCGGGCATCTGCGATTCCGATCAGCATTACGCCGCCGTCTTGCAGATCGAGCAAACCAAAAACCCGATATTGGTCGCGCGTAAGCTGATGGGCTTTGGGTATCACAGCATTTTATCCGGCAGCGGAGCGCGTCAGTTCGCCGATGAAATGGGGTTTCCTCGTGAAAGCGCCTTCACCGCCGAGCGCATGAATGAGTATCAAGAAATGCGCGAGGAATTTTGCGCGCTAAGTTACCATGATCTCGCGCAGCGTATGGATATCATAAACAAAAAGAAGCTCGGCACCGTAGGTGCTGTTGCCATTGATGAAAGCGGCAATCTGGCCGCCGCCTGTTCAACGGGCGGCACAAAATACTGTTTCCCCGGACGGGTGGGAGATACAGGTGTTTTCGGAGCCGGTGTTTATTGTAGCAAACACATTGCCGTCGCTTTGACCGGAGAAGGCGACAAGATTCTCCGCCGAATGACCGCCAAGCTAGTCGAGACTTTGTATCTCCAAAGCGGAGACCTTCAACAAGCCGTTGACGCCGCCGCAAAAGATTTGCTCACTGCCGAAGACGGCTATTGCGGGATCATCGCCGTTTCATCAAAGCGGCAAAGCGCGCATGTGCACAGCACAAAATTTATGGCCTTTGCGAAAGCTGATATTTAGTGTTGGCGAGTTCAAGCGAAGCCATTCAAACCATAAATTCCACAGCACAAAGGCAACCTTTGTGACAGCGGTGGCAATGAATGCACCAGCATCCGTTGCGCAACAATTGGCGCGGCATTGCGATTTTGAAACGATTCAACGCTACATTCGGGTTGCCGATGTAATGACTCGCAAGGCCGTGGATTCGATTGATTTCGGACTTAAATCAAAAAAAATTCTGAAAAGCCCCACACAGAAGTTACACACGGAGATCGGGGTACTTCTGGCTTATATGGATAACCCTTTGAAAATAATGGTCGGGACAACAGGATTTGAACCTGCGACCCCCAGTCCCCCAGACTGGTGCGCTACCAGGCTGCGCTATGTCCCGACCGTGTCCTGCGATCATTTCGGTTCTGTACCGAAGAGGTGTCGCTGGATTAACCTGTAGTGAAGAGGCGGGAATATAGGGGGTCGGCTGGCGGAAGGCAACACTTACCGTTTAGGGGGTCAACACCTTATTAATACATGCGAGTATAAGGTGCCCTAGTCTTATCCCTACTTGCTCCGGGCGGGAAATCGGATTAAACCGGGGCACATATCGCACAGCAATATTGCTGCGTTCCTTTTGACCAAACACAGGCCTTGCTCTCATGAATATCCATGAATATCAGGCGAAAAGCCTTCTGAAGAAATATGGCGTGACCGTTCCTCGCGGCGGCGTTGCCTTTACCCCGGCGGAAGCAGTGGGGGTGGCCAAGGCTTTGGCGCTCGACCTCAAAGAACCGGTTTGGGTGGTTAAGGCACAGATTCACGCGGGCGGGCGCGGCAAAGGCGGCGGCGTTAAGGTCGTCAAGACGATGGAAACCGTCGAAGCCGAAGCCAAGCGTATGATCGGCATGAATCTGGTGACTCACCAGACGGGGCCGAGGGGTCAAAAAGTTCAGAAGGTTTATATCGAAGAAGGATGCGACATCAAGCGCGAGCTTTATTTGGGATTATTGATCGACCGCGCGACGAGCCGCGTGACGATTATGGCCTCGACCGAAGGCGGGATGGAAATTGAAGAAGTCGCGGCACATTCGCCGGAGAAGATTTTGAAAGTCGCTATCGATCCTGTGACAGGATTGCAGCCTTATCATGCGCGCCGGATCGCGTTCGGGTTGGGGTTGAAGGATAAGCAGATCGGCAAATGCGTCAGCTTTTTACAAGCGATGTATGCGGCCTTTATCGATCTGGATTGCTCGATTGTCGAGATCAATCCTTTGGTGGTTACCGGCAAGGATGCGATTGTCGCTTTGGATTGCAAGATGTCGTTCGACGACAATGCGCTGTTCCGTCATGTCGATATCGAAGAAATGCGCGACGAGGCCGAAGAAGATCCTGCCGAAATTCTGGCCGGAAAGAACGGCCTGAATTACGTCAAGCTGGACGGCACGATTGGCTGTATGGTCAATGGCGCAGGCCTCGCTATGGCGACGATGGATATCGTCAAGCTTTATGGCGGATCGCCCGCGAACTTTTTGGATGTCGGCGGCGGCGCGACGAAAGAGCGCGTGACGACGGCGTTCAAGATCATTTTGTCCGACAGCAATGTGAAGGGCATTTTCGTCAATATCTTTGGCGGGATCATGCGTTGCGACATTATTGCCGAGGGTATTATCGCGGCGGCAAAGGAAGTGCAATTACATGTGCCTTTGGTCGTGCGGTTGGAAGGCACCAATGTCGATTTGGGCAAGAAGATTTTGGCCGAAAGCGGTTTGCCGATCCTGTCGGGCGATAATCTCGCCGACGGCGCGGAGAAGATCGTTAAAGCCGTGATGAAAAAAGCAGCTTGAGATAGAGGAACAGAAAATGAGCAACAAAAAACAGATAGCCGATGCGATTGCGAAATTTGCCGATGACAATGGCATTGGACGCCCAAAGATTGCGTTCACTGTCATTGAAGAAAGCGGTCGGGATGTCGTTCTGGCGGCCTTTGACAGCGAAGCCTCGCAGCGCCGCTTTCAGGATGCGCGCACGAATGATCCGGCGCCGCTGAAAGGGCTGATTATCGTTACCAATACCGCTGTCAACGCCTCGCAACATAACTTCAAGACATTGGATCAGGTATAAACATGTCCGTACTCGTCAATAAAGACACCAAGGTTATCTGTCAGGGCTTTACCGGCTCGCAGGGCACGTTTCATTCGCAACAGGCGCTTGCTTATGGCACGAAGATGGTCGGCGGCGTGACGCCGGGCAAGGGCGGGGCGGAACATTTGGAATTGCCTGTGTTCGACACGGTGCAGGAAGCCAAGGACAAGACCGGGTGCAATGCTTCTGTTATTTATGTGCCGCCTCCTTTTGCGGCCGATGCGATTTTGGAAGCGGTGGCGGCGGAGATTCCGCTGGTCGTTTGCATTACCGAGGGCATTCCGGTTCTGGATATGGTCAAGGTCAAGCGCGCGCTGCAAGGAACGAAGACTCGGTTGATCGGGCCGAACTGCCCCGGCGTTATCACGCCCGGCGAATGCAAGATCGGGATTATGCCGGGACACATTCACAAGCGCGGCAAGATCGCGATTGTGTCTCGCTCGGGCACTTTGACTTATGAAGCTGTTGCGCAGACGACGGCGGCGGGATTGGGGCAGACGACTTGCATCGGCATTGGCGGCGATCCCGTGAATGGCACGAATTTCATCGAATGTTTGGAAATGTTCCTTGCCGACGACGAGACCAAGGGCATTATCATGATCGGCGAGATCGGCGGCAGCGCGGAAGAAGAGGCTGCGGCGTTTTATAAATCCTATAAGAACAAGAAGCCTATCGTTGGGTTTATCGCGGGCGTTACCGCGCCTCCGGGACGCCGTATGGGGCATGCGGGCGCGATCATTTCGGGCGGCAAGGGCAGCGCGCAGGACAAGATCGAGGCGATGCGGGCTGCGGGCTTTATGGTTTCGGATAGTCCGGCGGCTTTGGGCACGACGATGCTGAAGGCTATGGCGGCGTAATCCCGCCTGAACAAGGAGAGATCAAATGGTCACACGTGAACAAGCCCTTCGGGCAGAAAAATCGAAAACCTTTAAGGAATGCGCCATTTTGCTTTCGTCTCATCCTGAATTTGCAGGCAGCGGAACCTTGGAAGGCCCACGCGGTTATTCTGTTGCCGTTTATGTAACCGCAAAGCGGGAGGCTTTACCCAAAGAGTTCCTAGACAAAATTCCCGAACAAATTGAACTCACTTGGGGACCTAAAGGAAGCAAGTCTTTGCTTGTTCCTATTACAATTCATAATGTCGGCGTGCTAGCTCCGTAATCCCGATGGAGCACCTACGCCACACGCATCGCATTTTTGTCACGCAAGGGTTGAGCGAGGGCGGGAAGTTTTCCGCTTGCGAAGCGCATGCGCATCATTTGCTGCATGTGTTGCGGATGAAGGTGGGGGGTTCTTTGCGCGTTTTTAACGGGCGCGACGGGGAATTTCTTGGCCATGTTACGGCGACGGGGAAGAAATCCATTGAGATCGCCGTCGGCGAACAATTGCGTGCGCAGAAGGCCGAGCCGGATTTGTGGCTGTGCTGCGCGCCCATCAAGAAGACTCATTTCGATTTTATGATGGAGAAGGCGACCGAGTTGGGGGTGAGCGAGATTCAGCCTATTTTGACTCAGCGTACGCAAATTCGCGAAGTAAATGCCGACCGCGTTTATAATATTTGCCGCGAGGCCGCGGAACAATCGGATCGGTTGAGCGTTCCCGCTGTGGGGCTGCCGGTTTCTCTGGCTGATCTGGTCGATGTGTTTCCCGATGATCGCGCCTTTATCGTTTGCGCGGAATGGGGCGAGGCGACAAGCATTCATGACGCGCTTCATGCCCCTGCCCTGCAGAAATTTTCCAAAGCGGCGATTGTTACGGGGCCGGAGGGCGGGTTTGCGGCTGACGAGTTGGAGACGTTGCGGAAAGCGCCTAATGCGTTTTTTGTCAGGCTGGGGCCGCGTATATTGCGGGCGGATACGGCGGCGATTGCGGCGCTGACTTGCTGGCAGGCCGTTCAGGGCGATTGGAAAACCAAAGCCTGAGCGTGACGAAGCGCGGCTTCGGCGCTGTCGGTATAGCCACCCTCGGCTTTGTGGAGGGTTAAAGGATGCGATTGGGTTACGGAATAGAGGGCGTCTTTGCGGGCGCGGAGGATGAGGCGTTTGGGGTCTTCGCCTTTTTTCGGCAAGAGCGGCAGAAGGGTGATTGCGCCGAAGGCGGGTTGCAGGTGGGTGAGGATTTCTTCCTGACGGTCGGCGCGGTGGATCATTGTGAGCGTGCCCGAAGGTTTGAGGGCGAATGCTGCGGAATTGATCCACAAACCCAAATCCCCTGTTTTTTCGGTGTTGGCGGTGCGTTTGATCGCATCCCGCGAAACATCATGCGTTGCTTCTTCGTGATAGGGCGGGTTGATGAGCGCGTGGTCGAACAGGCCGTGGAGATCGGGCGGCAATTGGGTAACGTCGCTGTGGCGAACATCGAGGCCGGAGGCGAAGATATTACGTTCGATATTGCGGCGGCAGAGCGCGGCGAGATCGGATTGGATTTCGAGGCCGAGGCCGATGACTCCCGCGACACGGCAGGCGAGGCTGAGCATCGCGCCCCCTACCCCGCATCCCATATCGAGAATCCGGTCGCCCGCGAGGGCCGGCACTGCGGCGGCGAGCAGGATTGTGTCTACTGCTATGCGATAGCCTGACGCAGGTTGTTCCAGCGTGACGCGGTGGTTGAGGATGCCGTCGAGGGTGGTGGGGATGTCGGTCATGATGTTATGTATAGTGTAGTTCGCGTGTGACTCCCAAGCCCCAATCTTTGTCATTCCGGAAAATCCGCTTTGCTCTTGCTTGCAAAAATTGTTCTTTTGAAAGGCCCCCACCCCCTACCCCCTCCCTCGAGGGGAGGGGGAGCTCTTGTGGAATCATCGCGCCTATAAGTCAGAATTTGTAGCCGTGGGGGAGTGGAATTTGTATTCGTAGGACTTCGTAACTCACTCTTAACAAATCGGGATTAGGCTGGCGGGATGATGAAGGGGTTGTTGATCCTTGGGTTGGCTTTGCTGGCTGCCTCGCCTGCTTATGCGGGACAGGCGGAGGCGCGGGATGTTGCGCGGTTGAATAACTGTGTGCCTGCGAAAATCGACGTTTATCAAAATCAGCTGGGGAGTGAGGGCAAGACCGTTTATCTGGTCACTTGCACTCTGCCTAAGGCCACCGATAAGGATGCGCCTGCGAATGCGCCGAATGCGTTGCTGGTCGCTTGCGATCAATCTTTGTGCGAGATGCTGAGGGCTGTTGCGCCGGAGGGGAAGTAAGCGAGTCATGCGACGCGCGGACGCGCTTTCTGGATCCCGGCTTTCGCCGGGATGACGATGGGTTTGGTTGATTCTATCGTGCTCTAGGGTTGACTTTCGCGGTCGCGCTGGTGTACAGGCTGTCTCACGCGCTGGGCATGTATGTCTGGCTGAGATTAACCAAAGAGAGAACAATGGACGGCGACAGTAGCGGCAACTTTTCGAATACGACCGGTTGCGGCATATACAACGTCTCCAGTATTCCTGCTTTTCGCAGGTAAGGTTCGCGCCTTGTGCGCCCTCCTTTCCCGCAGCAGGACTGCGTGGAAGGTGAAACATGATAAACTCAATTGCGCCTCAAAAGCGGCTTTGCGTGTTTTACGCGCGGCAATCGCTGACTTTTTTTAAGAAATCCGACGAACCTCCGCCATCCTTGCGCAGCTAGACGGGCGCATGCGCCCGTATTAACGGCGTGGCACCGCACGCCGCAGAAGATGACATCGTTCCTACAGGAGCTTTTCCCTCAGTTGGGTATTTAAGGACAGTACAATGACGCCACAGAACGAAACACACGACTCCTCCTTTGCCGACAATGTTGTAACCGCCATTAAAGGGCTGTTCGCTTCGAAACAGGCGGTTGCGCAGCATAGCGCGAAAATTTCCGACATGCTGGGCGAAGTTGCGCGGCTGGCTCCCGATGCGGCTTTGGCCAAAATGGGGTCGGGTTCGGACGGGTTGAGTTCCGATGAAGCGGAAAAGCGCATCGAGATTTACGGCAAAAACCAGGTCGCGCGCGAAGATCACAAAGGCGCGGTGGAGCAGATTTTGCGCCTGTTGCTCAATCCGCTCAACATCATGTTGCTGGTGCTGGCGATATTGAATTTCGTGTTTCTGGATGATTTCGAGTCGGGGTCGGTGGTTTCGCTTATGGTTATTCTGAGCGTTACTTTGTGTTTCGTTCAGGAAAGACGTTCCAATAACGCAGCGGAGAAATTGCGGGCAATGGTCAGCACGACCGCGTCTGTTTTGCGGCGCGCGGTGGAGAGCGAGGAGTCGGAAACCGGCGATCATGCCCCCGCGCGCAATTTGCGCAAGGCGGCGCGGATGGAATTGCCGATTGAGGATTTGGTGCCGGGCGATGTTATCTGGTTGTCGGCGGGTGACATTACGCCTGCCGATGTGCGGTTATTGTCGGCGCGCGATTTGTTTATCAACCAGTCGGCGCTAACCGGCGAGTCGATGCCGATTGAAAAATTTCCAGGGGTGGTTGAGCCGGACAGGCCGGGGGAGAATAAGAGTTTCCTCGAACTGCCCAATATCGCGTTTATGGGCAGCCATGTGACCAGCGGCACAGCGCAGGCCGTTGTTGTCGCCACGGGGACGCAGACTTATTTCGGATCGCTGGCGCGCGCCACGATTGGACGCAGGACGATGACCAGCTTTGAAAAAGGCGTCAATCGTTTTACCTGGCTGATGATAAAATTCATGCTGGTTATGGTGCCTTTGGTTTTTCTTATCAACGGCTATACCAAGCATAATTGGACCGAGGCGTTTATTTTTGCGATGTCGGTTGCTGTCGGCTTGACGCCGGAAATGCTGCCGATGATCGTGACGGTCAATTTGAGCAAGGGTGCTTTGGCGATGTCGCGCAAAAAGGTGATCGTCAAGCGGTTGAACTCGATCCAGAATTTCGGCGCTATGGATGTGCTTTGCACCGACAAGACCGGCACTTTGACGCAAGATAAAGTCATTATGCAGAAATCGGTCGATCTGCACGGCGAGGAATGCGATACGGTTTTGCATTATACTTATCTGAACAGTTTTTATCAGTCGGGGCTGAAAAATCTTCTGGACGTTGCCGTTCTGGATCATGTCGATGTTCGCAAGGATTTGCATATCGACGATCAGGCCTATGCCAAGATCGACGAGATTCCGTTTGATTTCGTGCGCCGCCGCATGTCGGTGGTTGTGTCCAAGCGTGAAACCCAGGAACATATTCTGATTTGCAAGGGCGCGGTCGAAGAAGTTTTGAACTCATGCACCAAGGGCGAACTTGGCGATCAATCCTTTGATATGACGCTAACGCACCGTGCGGATGCTTTGCGGCTGGCGCAGGATTTGAACGAAGACGGCTTCCGCGTTATTGCCGTCGCCCATAAGGATATGCCGCCGGAACAGGCGACTTATGGCGTTAAGGATGAGTGCGATTTGACTCTGAGCGGGTTTATCGCGTTTCTCGATCCGCCCAAGGAAAGCGCGGCTCCTGCGATCAAGGCTTTGGAGGGACACGGGGTGACGGTCAAGATTTTGACCGGCGATAACGACATTATTGCGCGCCGCATTTGCAAGGATGTGAATCTGAAAGTCGAGAATGTATTGTTGGGTTCCGATCTGTCCAATATGACGGACGAGGATCTGGCGCGTAAGGTCGAGAGCACGACTTTGTTCGCCAAAGTATCGCCCGCGCAAAAGGCGCGCGTGATCGCGGCGTTGCATCAGAACGGGCATGTGGTCGGGTTTCTGGGCGACGGGATTAATGACGGCCCTGCTTTAAAGGCCGCCGATGTCGGGGTTTCGGTCGATACGGGTGCCGATATCGCCAAAGAATCCGCAGATATTATTTTGCTGGAAAAGAGCTTGATGGTTTTGGAAGAAGGCGTGCTGGAAGGGCGCAAGGTTTTCGGCAACATCACCAAATACATCAAGATGGGCGCGAGTTCGAATTTCGGCAATATGTTCAGCGTGCTGGGCGCGAGCGCGTTATTACCGTTCCTGCCGATGCTGCCGATTCAGATTTTGACCAACAACCTGCTGTATGATTTTTCACAAACCACAATTCCGACCGACAATGTGGACGAGGATTATCTGACCAATCCGCGCCGCTGGGACATCGGGCATATCGCGAAGTTCATGATTTGCCTCGGCCCCATCAGTTCGATTTTCGATTATGTGACTTATGGGGTTATGTATTTCGGTTTCGGCGCGAATACTGAGGCGACAGCGCCTGTGTTCCAGACGGCGTGGTTTGTCGAGTCGATCCTGACACAGACTTTGATCATTCACATTATCCGTACCAAAAAGATCCCCTTTATCCAGAGCCGTGCTAGCTGGCCTCTGATTTTGACGACGGTGGCGATTTGTACGATTGGGATATGGCTGCCGACTTCCTATTTCGCGCATAGTTTGGGTTTTGTCGCGCTGCCCTGGACGTTCTGGCCTGTTCTGGCTTTGATTATCGGGATGTATCTGGTGTTGGCGCATATTGTTAAGACCTGGTTTATCAAGAGATTTGGGTGGAATTAAGCGATGTTGGTGGGGATTATTTTTCTGTAACCTCGAGTTGTAGATTGTTGGGACGAAGGGAAGCGGGATTATCCTCGAGAAAGAAAGGCCCCCACACCCGCAAAGACTAAGACTTACCAAGGGACAAGCCTAAGTTTTTGCTCCCTCTCCCTCGAGGGGAGAGGGAGAATTTCTTTCATGAAACCATTTATTTAGGTAGAAAAGGGGGTGGGTTTACGCGATGCTTGCCTCAATTCCGCCTTTTTTAGAAAGTGGATTTCCGTGCCCAAGAAAGAGAAAGCCAAGTCTATGCCGCAGAAGGTCGCATCATCGAAAAATGTCGGGGCTGGGGATATCGGCTCGAACAAATTTCACTTTGACGTGTGCAACGAGCACGGCGTGATCATCGATCAAATCGGCAGCATCCCCGCGCTTGGCGAGGGAATGTCCGATAAGGTTCCTTTCTTTAAAGAAGACAATTTGAAGAAGGCGGCCAAGACTTTGGCTGCCGCCGCGGCGATGTTTCAGAAACATCATGTGCCGCCGGAAAATACGCTTTCCGTGGGGACGGCGGCTTTGCGGACGGTGGAAGCAGCAATCGTGGAAACCGTTAAAACGGGCGATTTGCGCGCGATCAAGATCGCAAGGGAAATCATTCAGCAATTGCATGACGCCTTCAAGCCCCATGCTTTCAAGTCTATTTCCAAGGAAAAAGAAGATTCTTTGGTCGCCCAGATCGCAAAAACCATTAAAATGGACGATCTTTCCTCGACCGAAGCCGCAAGGAAGGTCGTTCAACAGTTGCGCGTTGTCTTCAAACCCCACACCTTCAAGGTTGTTTCCAAGAAAAAAGAAGATTCTTTGGTGGAAGAGATCGCAGACACCATTAAAGCGGGCGATCTTGATGAGATCGCGAAAGCGAAGGAGTCCATTCAAAAGTTACGCGATGCCTTCAAGCCTTATACTTTCGAAATCATTTCCGAGGAAAAAGAAGCGTCCCTGGTGGCCGAGGCGGCGGTGAGCGATCTTTACAAGAAGAAGACGCCTGAGATGCGGGCTTTGACGAAAGAATATACCGAGATCACCGTCGCGCATTGTGGTGGACGCAGTACGGAGATCGTCAAGATCGTTGACGGTGAAATTCAAAAGACGGACGTCTTGCGCTATGGCATTCACACGCCCGAAGATGCTGGCTCCAATGCGGCGAGAGAAGCTCTTGACGATCAGTTGAAAGAAAAATGGCCGGAAGGCGAGGGTTCTTTGCTTGCCGTAGGCGGCGGGGTTTGGCGCGCAGTAGGCAAGCTGGTATGCGCAGAGGGAAATCTTTCTTTATCGAGGCGGGATGCGGAGCGCGAACTTTCCCACCTTGCGCGACAGGACCTGGACTATTTCGAGGAGCGCTGCGACAAGAGGCGCGCGCCGTATATGGCGACGGCAGCGCAATCGTTGCTGCAGCTCATTCAGCATACCGATGCAGAAAAAGTTGTCTTTCTGACGGGCAAAATCGTTTCGGTCCTAACGAACTCGCTGCTCGAGAAGAACGCTAATTCGTCGCCACACGAGTCAAAACGACTTTCTTGCCTTTCAACCCCATAACGACTTCGCCGTGTTTAAGCGCGAGCGCGACGGTGCCGAACAATTCACGCCGCCAGCCGTGAAGCGCGGGCACGGTCGCCGAGTCGTTGATTGCGATGTCTTCGAGATCGTCTGTTGTCGCGATGAGTTTGGAGGCGACGCCGTGTTCTTCGCTGACCTGCTTCAATAATACTTTCAACAGATCGATGACCGGGCCGATGCCGCTGGGCACGTGGCGGCGTTCTTCGCCTTCGGGGCATTCGGAGAGCGGCAGGGCATTGGCGCGCGCTACGGCTTGCAGAAGTTCTATTCCCTGACGGCTTTCGGAAAAACCGTTGCTGAGGCCGCGAATGCGGGCGAGGTCGGATGCCGATTGCGGAGGATGATAGGCGATTTCCAACAGGGCTTCGTCGCGCAGGACGCGGCTGCGCGGGACGTTGATGCGTTGCGCCTCGGTATCGCGCCACGCGGCGAGTTCTTGCACCAGCGCACAGAGGCGCGGTTTGTC
>JBAVWC010000413.1:0-2437 GCA_049697595.1 Alphaproteobacteria bacterium | reverse complement strand
CAAAAGACCAGAACCCAAGGATTGCCGCATGACTTCAAAGACCGTTGCAAGCTCCGTTTACGATTGGGTCGATGAGCGCCTGGGCCTCTCTGAGCTGGCTGCCTTTGCGCGCCACAAGACCGTCCCCGTCCACTCCCAATCTTTCTGGTACTACTGGGGCGGCATCTCGCTGTTCCTCTTCATCGTTCAGTGCTTCACTGGCGTTCTGCTTCTGGTTTATTACCAGCCTGGCGCCGATGCATACGAGTCCGTCCGTCAGATCACGTTTGTGATGAACTTCGGTTGGCTGATCCGCTCTGCGCACGCCTGGGCCGCCAGCTTGATGATTTTCTCCATCCTGGTGCACATGTTCTCGGTGTACTTCATGAAGGCCTACCGCAAGCCGCGCGAGCTTGGCTGGCTCAGCGGCATGGCGCTGCTGGGGATAGCCTCGGTCTTTGGTTTTTCCGGGTATCTGCTGCCCATGGATGAGTTGAGTTACTTTGCCACCAAAGTGGGCCTGCAGATTCCGTCGGCGATTCCCTTTGTCGGCGAGGCCATCGCCAATATGCTGCGCGGCGGCCCCGATGTGAGCGATTTCACAGTGCACCGTTTCTTTGCTCTGCACGTCGTTGTGCTGCCGGCCATCTTTGTGCCGCTGCTCGGGTTTCATCTCTGGTTGGTCCAGCGCTACGGCAACTCCGTTCCTCCCAGCGAAGAAGCCAAGCCCGCCTCTGAGCGCAAGACCATGCCCTTCCTGCCAAACTTCCTGCGCAAAGACCTGGCCATGTGGCTCATCTCGCTCAACATTCTGGCGCTCTTAGCTTCGGTTTTTCCGTGGACGCTCGGAAAACCATTCGACCCGCTTGCGCCGGCTCCCATGGGCATTCATCCCGAGTGGTACTTCATGAGCCCCTTCGAAATGCTCAAGTTATTGGGAGTCGTGCTTCAAGGTGAAGCCGGCGAGATAGCGGGCATCCTGTTGTTCACGCTCGGCATTGTGCTCTGGATTCTGATTCCCTTCTACGACAGAGGCAAGGAATTCGGACAGCGCGCCCGCGCGGCGCATTACTTCGGCCTGCTGGCGGTCTTTGCCCTGCTGGCCACCACCATCATCGGTTATTGGACGATTCGGTAATGCCGTGAATGAAGAAGTGAATGAGTGAGTGAAGAAGTGAAGCATCAAAGAAAGCGGAAAGTGAAATGATTGTCGATTATCCCAAGACGAGATTGGCCATGCAGTCATTCCGAGACCTTCAGGTATGGCAAAGATCGATGGAATTGACAGTTGCTGTCTATAGACTCACACAACACTTTCCTCGTGAAGAAGCTTTTGGACTCACATCTCAGTTGAGGCGTTCTGCCATTTCAATTCCAAGCAACATCGCTGAAGGCCACGGGCGCATGAACCCACGCGAGTTCAAACACTTCTTACTGATCGCACGCGCCTCAAATTGCGAGTTGCAAACGCAATTGGAACTCTCCGGCGTGTTGGGGTTCACGGATAGCCAACTCCTCAACCAAACTCAAGGCATGTCAAATGAAGTTGAGAAAATGCTCATTGCATTCTTAAGTAAGCTGAAGGGGAACAGCAGTTAGACGAGTGAAAGAGTGAAAGAGTGAAAAGTGTACCGCGTGCAAAATGAGCTCTTTTCGATGGTTCCATCGCTCGCTTCACTGATTCACTTTTTCACTCGTTCACTTCTTCACTTCCTCACTGATTCACTAGTTCACTTCGTCACTGGAGTCTTTCAATGAACTATCCATTCTGGGACATTCCAATTCTCGGCTCGGGCTGGGTGATCGGCATCATCGCCATCTTCCACGTCATGATCTCGCAGTTTGCCGTAGGCGGCGGCCTTTATCTGCCGCTTGCCGAGCGCAAAGCCATGCGCATGCCCGCAGGCCCGCTGCGCGACGCATGGCTCACGCAATTGGCCGTCTACTCCAAATTTTTTCTCATCCTCACCGCCGTCTTCGGCACCGTCAGCGGCGTGGGAATCTGGTTCGCCATTGGCCTCACGCACCCCGAGGCCACCAGCACGCTGATTCATAACTTTGTCTTCGGCTGGGCCATGGAGTGGGTCTTCTTTCTCGTCGAGCTCACTACCATCGCGGTCTACTACACCACGTGGGGCAAGATCGATTCCAAACTGCACCTCAAAGTCGGCTGGGTCTACGCCGGCGCGTCCGCCTTTACGCTCATTATCATAAACGGCATTCTTACCTTCATGCTCACGCCAGGTGACACGTGGCTGGCAGTTGCAGGAACAGGTCACGAGGCCAGCAAATTCTGGTTCGCCTTCTTCAATCCCACTTACTGGCCCAGCCTCTTCCTGCGCACTTGCGTGTGCTGCGCGCTGGCCGGCATCTGGGCGCTCATCACCGCCAGCCGCCTCGACGGCGACAAGCAGCCGGAGCTCAAAACCACCCTCGTCAAGTGGAGCGTGAAATGGCT
>JBAVWC010000412.1:0-12924 GCA_049697595.1 Alphaproteobacteria bacterium | reverse complement strand
AAGGGCTGGAAGCTAGAGGGCGGACAGGAACAAAGGCGTCCGCGAATCGGATTATCCAAATTGCGTCGAAGACCCGGCGTCGTCAAAATCTGGATGCCGTAAAAAAGTTTATCTACAGTCCTACCGGCGATAACCGCGGAAGGGATTCTCTTAGCCACTCAGAAGTGATGAAGGCGGTTGCCTACTTCATCCAGACTAAGCCTGTCATGCAGCACATTCTGGCAAACGGTTATCCGATCATCCTCATTGATGAAAGCCAGGACACCAACAAACACCTGATTGATGCATTATTCGCGCTTCAAGCGGCACACGCCACGCAGTTCTCGTTGGGGCTGCTGGGTGACATGATGCAGCGCATCTATAGCGACGGTAAGGAGGGGCTGGGCAACCAGCTTCCCGCTGATTGGGCAACCCCCGTCAAGCAACTCAACCATCGCTGCCCAAAGCGTATCGTTCGCCTGATTAACAAAATTCGTGACTCAACTGACCGCCAGAACCAGGAGCCGCGCAGCGATAGTATCGAAGGTCATGCACGCATATTCATACTGCCCGCTGACACGGGAGATAAGCAGATGGCCGAGCGGACGGTCGTTCAGCAGATGGCGGCCGTGACAGGTGAAACAGAATGGGAAGCACCCGATGGCTGCAAGCGCCTTATCCTGGAACATCGGATGGCGGCGAGGCGGATGGGTTTTCTGGACATGTTCATCCCCCTCCATGACATCGACGACTTCAAGACAGGGCTGCTTGACGGTACGCTGCCAATAACGCGCTTTTTCGCTGGATATATCTTGCCGCTCCTTCAACGTCGGCACGACCAATTCGCGATCGCAAAAATCGTGAGGGGAGCGTCGCCTCTGCTTGCTGACGACAAGCTTCGAAGTGCCGACAAACCGGAAGAGTTGCTTCGTCAGACACGGGATGCCGTAGCTTCTCTATTGGGTCTCTGGAGCCAGAAGGGCGCTCCTACCTTCGGCGCCGTACTTCGCAACATTGCAAGCACGGGGCTCTTCGTAATCCCCGACGCTCTGCGCCCAAGCGCCTTCCGAGATGAGGCGGTGGTCACGGAGCTGGATGATCCCGAAGCAGATGATGCCGATCGCCTCACTGCGAAAGCTGCGGCGATCGAGGCATTCCTGGGAACGCCGTTTGCCCAGATCGAACCTTATTCGTTGTACGTTGCGGGCACCGCATCATTTGACACCCACCAGGGGGTCAAAGGGTTGGAGTTCCCAAGGGTCATGGTAATCATGGATGACACGGAGGCACGCGGCTTTCTGTTCAAGTACGAAAAGCTGTTTGGCGGCGGGGCGGGAGACGATGCGACAAGCGCGTCCACGCGACGCCTATTTTACGTCACATGCAGCCGCGCCGAACGCGGATTGGCGCTGGTGGCGTACTCGACAGAGCCGGAAAGGGTAAGACAGCACGTTCTCCGCGAGGGTTGGTTTACAGAGAACGAAATTCAAATTGGTTTAGGCGCCGCAAAATAACACGTTCGTCGAGCCTCCTACTACGATGCTTGGCGCGGTGCAGCCGTAAATTGGGAGGGCTAATCCCCGGCTACGCCCGGGAGAATGTCTCGGGTCCGTCTTCATTGACCGAAGTGCCGCTTCCTTGCTTCGTCGTCCGTTTACAGCTTTCATTAGGGCACTTTGTAGCCAAATAGACATAAAACGGCAGAATTTTAGTGTATTATCTAGTGCACAAATTCACAAATGCGAATAATTATGTATTGGATCAACAGGTTAAGAGACAGGCTCTCAGGCTCATAACCTGAAGGTCACAGGTTCAAATCCTGTCCCCGCAACCAACAGAATTTTGTCTGACCCGGACACATAGGTAACAAAACATATCAGCTATCGGCCTGCGCGAAAGCGACATCCTACTGTCGCGCGAGGTCGATGCCGTGTCGGTTGGGTATTTGTAATTTTGGAACATTACAAATCGCAGCAAGATCAGTTGGCCTGACCTGCCTGCCTCCTTCTTCGACAAGAACCGGATCTGAATTCATTCGCCGGAAAACCATTCAGTTTTCAGGAAAGAGAATGATTGCGGGAATATGTAAAAATAAAGATTTCTTGATTTCTCTTGACGCACAGCTTCTTATTCAACCGTAAGTTGTTTATTGGGGGCGGGTTACCCTCGACCAAGCGCCGTTATGAGTATCGTTGAATCCCATTGATCAGCGGTGATGTCCGCAGATGCATCACGTTGGTTATCGGGCACGAGCAGGGTCTGTGGTTCATCAACGGCGATGTGTCGTTTGGCTGGAACGATTATTCAAGCACGCGGAACATCGTGTTTCCCGGCGTAGCCCGCACGGCAACCGGCAACTATAGCGGACAGGAATATACCGGCTTTGTCACCACCGGCTATCACTTCCCTGTGCAGGGGTTTGCGATCACGCCGCTGGCTTCGCTTCAATACACCCACATGGATCTGGACGGTTATACAGAGTCGGGCGCTGGCGATATTGATTTGAAGGTCAATTCCCAGAGCTATGACTTCGTTGAATCCGGCTTGGGAACGCAAGTATCGCACAGCTTTGCCTCAAGCCTCGGAACGCTTGTTCCTGAAATGCATGCCAAGTGGCTTCATGAACTCGACAATCCCGCGCTGTCAAATACCGCGACATTTACGGCTGCGGGTTCCGGGTCGTTTACAACGCCGGGGCTATCACCCGCCGATGATACATATAATGTCGGCACCGGACTTACGCTCCTTTCCTGCTCGTGCAGTGCGGAAACATGGTCGGTGGAAGCCGTTTATGATTATGAATGGGCAACCAGCGGTTACGCCTCTCATGAAGGGATGATGAAGTTCACCAGTCGGTTCTAAAATTGCCTATGCTTAGCACGGCCTTAGTTGTGTCGGTTTCCTTTTATCGCTTTGGGGCAGCGGCTGGCGACATCCGGATGTTTGGGCGCATTGGAACCCGCTTTGTCTTTAGTCCAATTGACTGTCGCGGATTGCAGGTCGCTGGAATTGGCGCCGATGCCGATAATAAATTCGCCCGGCTCCCAGACGCGGCGCAAATTCGTGTTGTAGAATTTCAGGTCTTTTGTCGTGATCTCGAAAGTTATTTCTTTCTGCTCGCCGGGTTGCAGAAGGATTTTTTGAAATCCTTTTAAATCCTTGACGGGGCGCGTGATGCTCGCGCCCGGATCGGTGATGTATAACTGAACGATTTCTTCCCCGGCATATTTTCCGGTATTGGTGACCGTGACCGATGCCTTGAGCATATCTTTCTTATTCAGAGTTTTGTGGTTCACGCTCACGGGACTATAGGCAAAGCTGGTATAACTCAGCCCGTAACCAAAGGGATATAAAGGCGTGTTGGGGACATCCAGATAACAGGATTTGAATTTCTCAAAGTAATCGTCGCCCCCTCCCACACAAGGGCGTCCGGTCGTTTTATGATTATAGTAAAGCGGGATTTGCCCGACATTCCGGGGAAAAGTCGCCGTCAATTTGCCCGAAGGATTATAGTCGCCGAACAAAACATCGGCGATCGCGTTTCCGGCTTCGGTTCCTCCGAACCAGGTCTCCAGAATGGCTGTGGCATGTTCATTTTCCCACACCAGAGTCAAAGGCCGCCCGTTCATCAAAACCAGCACCAAAGGTTTTCCTGTCGCCGCCAAAGCTTTTAACAAATCGCGCTGATCTTCGGGAATGCCGATTTCGGAACGGCTGGAACATTCGCCCGACATTTCCTGAGCCTCGCCAACAACCGCGACGATAAGGTCGGATTTTTCGGCAGCCGCAACGGCCTCGGCAATCATTTCCGCCGGAGAGCGTGGATCGATTTCAACTTTGACGCCCGCAAAATTCAGCCGTTTAGCCAGAAGCAGGTCGTTAGTGATGTTGGCTCCCTTTGCATAAATCACCTGCGCATCGTCGCCGACGACATTTTTAATTCCTTCCAGAACCGTGACGGATTGCGCCCAATCCGCTGCGACGCTCCAGGTGCCCAGCATATTTTTTCGGTCGTCTGCCAGAGGCCCCACCAAAGCGATAGAAGCTGTTTTCTTCAACGGCAATATTTGCGCGTCGTTTTTCAACAACACGAAAGAGCGCGCCGCGATTTCACGCGCCGCTTGCCGATGCTCCTGCGTCAGTATATTTTTGGCTGCACGTTCGTTGTCCAGATATTTATACGGATCGTCGAACAGCCCAAGCTTATATTTCATTTCCAGAATTCTGCGGCAGGCCTGATCTATCTCCCGCTCTGTAACTTTGCCTTCGGCGAGCGATTGTTTAAGCGTCGTCAGGAAACCCTCGCCGACCATATCCATATCGATACCGGCTTTCAAAGCCAGCGCGGAAACGGTTTTCAAATCGCCTAACCCGTGCGCGGTCATTTCGTTGACGCCGGTGTAATCGGTAACGACGACTCCCTCAAATCCCCACTCCTTACGCAACACTTGCGTTACTAATTCCTTATGGGCCGTCGCGGGAATGCCGTTAATGTCGTTGAAGGAAGTCATGATGCTGCCCGCACCTTCTTTAATCGCCGCTTTGAAAGGGGGCAGATAGGTTTCATGCATACGGATCGGGCTCATATCCACGCTGTTATATTCTTTCCCGCCTTCCACCGTGCCATACACAAAATGTTTGACGCAGGACATGACGGTATCATGTCTCGACAAATCATCGCCCTGATAACCCCTGACCATAGCTGCGGCAATCCGCGAACCCAGATAGGTATCCTCGCCCGAACTTTCTGCAATTCTGCCCCAGCGCGGATCGCGCGCGATGTCCACCATAGGCGAAAAGACCCAATTCAATCCGTCCGCGCTCGCTTCGACGGCTGCTATGCGCGCGCTCTTTTCGATTAAAGGCATATCCCAACTGCAAGACAGGCCCAGAGGAATCGAGAAAATAGTTTTATGTCCGTGAATAACATCCAGCCCGAAAATCAAAGGAATTTTCAGCCGCGACTCTTCGACCGCCAGCTTCTGAATTTTTTGCACTGCTCCCGGCGCGTACACGCCAAACATGCCGCCGGTCAGCCCGTTGCGAACTTTCCCGGCAACGCCCGTGTTGACGGTCGAGCCAGTCTCGACCCCGCCGCCGGGCGTTATCAGATTAAGCTGCCCGATCTTTTCATCCAAAGTCATGCGGCGCATCAGATCGCGAACAAAGGCTTTCATATGTATATTCCCAACCTATTGCTGCGTTTCCGGCTCGCCGCAGGCACAGGCGGCGACGGTGAAAGATACGGACTCTCAAATCCCAATTTCTTCAGCCCCGCTTTAACTTCAGGACAATGCATAAAAAGATCCCACAACAAACCGGAACGATGATTTTCAATCATGACAATGATCGGCGCCTGATCGATAGCGACATGAGTATCGGCAACCCACCCCTTATTGGCGTCGAAAGCATCGACGAACCCATATTCCTTCCAGATTTTGTCGCCCAGTTTTTCATAAAAATGCCGCAACGCCTGCATCGAATATTTCGGCGTATAAGGAAAAGATGACAAAGCCGCCGTCGGCGAGATAACGCCGATATCTTTCGTCGGAGAATGCACCCCATATCCCCGATGACGATCGCTGGATGTCAGCCCCCAGCAATCGCGGCTATAACCTTTGTGTCCGTGGGGATTTTGGATGCAATGGGCGCGATTGATCAAAACATGATTGCGGTTCTGCTTCCAGTAATCGGCATGCCGGTCTTTCAGGCCGCGCGGATCAAGGCCCATAAAAGAATAATGAGCAAAGAACAACGGCCCGCCGCCCGGGGGGCCTAAAGGCAATTTGATCGCGTGATGCTTGCTGCCATTTTTGAAATTTGGCTGCCCGGCCCATCCGTTTTTATATATCTCGGGCGAGACCGGATGCGTCGGCGATGCCGCCGCCAAAACATGCGTGACAAGACATTCGTTCCACCCGCGCACGGGCAGATTCATGTCCCATTGGTACTTGGGACTCCAATGCCAGTATAAATCCGTGTTGCCGCCGCGCGTATGCCAATTCCAGTCGGCCTCTTGCCACAGCGTGTTTATTTTGGCGCGCAAGCCCGCTTCTTCCGGCGTATTTGCCGAGAAATATTCCCGCGCGCTCAACAATCCCATCATCAGGAACGACGTCTCCACCACATCGGCGCCGTCGTCTTTTTGCGAAAAAGGCATCGCCTTGCCGGTATCGCCGTCGAGGAAATGCGGAAAAATACCGTGATGCCGTTCCGCCGTTTCCAGAAAGCCCACGATTTTCGCAATGTGTCCCAGAGTTTCCTGCCGCGTCAGCCAGCCTCTCGATGTCGCAGCGATCATACCCATAATGCCAAAACCGGTGCCGCCTGTGGTCACGGCGTCTTTGCCATACACTGAAACGCCGTTGTTTCTCTCCCGCGCCATACCGCTAGCGGGATGCGCAAAATCCCAGAAATATTTGAGCGTCTGTTTTTGAACCAGATCCAACAGCGCGACGTCAGTTAGCCTGACTGTTTTCTTTTTTTCTGTTTGTGGCGGATTGAATGGAGTCATACATCACAATTCCGGCAACGGATTCGATCCAGTTGCCAGCCCGCCAAAATTGCGTTGTTCTTTATTTTCAAATGTCCTGCTCACATAAAAAATGTAGTGGTTCTCGTCAAAGAGAGCAAAGACATTGTAAGGGTAACTTGTTGCATAATCTTGCAAATCAACCGGGAGATGTATTGAATGGGAATTCAGGACGAGCCTTATCGTCCCCGGATGAACTGCCCGGCCTTGCGGCGCTGCCCGTTGCTCTCGAACTTGAGGGGGTGGGCGTCGGCAGCGGCGCTATCGGGCAAAGAGTCCTCAAGCGTTTCCAGAAACCCCATACCCCGATAAGTTTCCTCGACCCCCGCATAGGGATCCAGCACATAAACTTCGCGCTCATCGATTTTCAGGTAATAGGCGAAGACGCTGCCTTTACGGAAAGGCTCGCCTTGTTCTTCGGCGCGGTCTTTAAAATATTCCCCAAGATTTCTCGCGCTCCATTGCGTCACGCGCATTTCTGTCAGCCGATAAACCACGTCATTGATATCGCCGTTGGCATTAAACAGAAACCCGTGCTTCTGGGCGTACGCAACCACCTCGTCAACCACGCCCATAGCCTGCCCGACCCAGGCATCGAGGAACTTGCCCGGCGATTGATTGCGCACTCGCCACTCCACCAAAGCCTTAATACCTCCGCATTGGCTATGCCCCGTAACGACAGCTTCGCGAATGCCGCTCGCATAAGCATGCTCGGCCAAAGCCCAGACAGGATGCGGGATTTTGTTTTTAATGATCTCTTTATAAGGAGGAACAATCGCGGCGATAACATTGGCATCAAAAAACTCGCCTGGTTGCGCGCAATAAAGATGTCCGTGTCCCGCACGAGAGTCACAGCACGAGCAAGCCAAAGCCCGAGGCTGCCCCGTATAAAGACCGAGATTCCCCACCTGCTTTTTATCGCCGCCACGCCACATGTCCGCCAGATCGCCGGGCGGATGAATTTCCAGAATACCCTTTTCCCCATCCAGATAGCAGCAAGTCACGTCCTTGCCCGCGACCTGTTCCAGAATTTTCGCGTTGCGGCTCAACAAAAACAGCGCAGCCAACCGATAATTTTCCGCAAAATCGGTAACGCCCACTTGCGCGGCAAACGCTTTCGCTTCCTCGACAACCGAGCCCCATATCTTGGCCCACGGCGCCATTAACGGCCCCATTTCCCGCTGATTCATATAGGCGCGCAAAGGCCCGTTGTCGGACAAAACCATAACCTGTTTCTGCACGCCCAGAATTTTGGAAGCATAAGTCGCCGCCGCCAGAAAAGGATAAATAGTAGAACCGTTTTCGACTTCATCGGGATGCCGCATGATCAACGGAAATTCCCCGGAGCAAAACGCCTGTGCCGGAGGAATATCGAACAAGGCCGCCGGGTCGATTGTGCCGTTATGGTAAATAACCATCTTGGGCTTCTGCCCATTCACGACAGCATCATGCAAATCATGATGATCCTTGTTCCGCACCTGATGCTGCAAGACGCCCTGCGCCAAGCGAGCCTTCAGCCGGATAATACGATCATCCTCAACGCTCATCATTCGCCCCTATGCGTAAAACTACGTAGTCAGCATAGATGGACGCAACCTCCCCCGTCAAACAAGGAATTGTTTTCCGAGCCAAATCAATAGAATAGCGCAGCGGTCTTAGTTAAGATCAAACAGCAAAAACTCGCTGTTCTTCTGCGCCTTGATCTGAAGATCACTTACATCATCAATCGCCGCGCCGTCGCCGCTTTTCATCGCCACGCCGTTCAGGTCGATAGCTCCGTCCACCACTTGCACCCAGGCACCGCGCCCTTTTTTCAGCGGATAGCTCACGCCAGCCCCGGCATCCAGAACGCTCGCATACAGCCGAACGTCCTGATTAAGCGGCAAGGCACCCTCCGCCCCTTTCGGCGCGACCAGCAGGCGCAGCTTGTTGTGCTTTTCCTCATCCGAAAAATTCGCCTGCGCATAAGCGGGCGGCAAACCCTCGGCCTGAGGCAAAATCCATATCTGATACAGCTTCACCTCTTCGTCGCGCGAGGCGTTGAATTCGCTGTGCCGCACGCCCGTTCCCGCCGACATCGTCTGCACATCGCCGCGACGGATAACGCCCTCGCCGCCCGTTGAATCCTTATGCGCCAGCGCGCCGCGCGTCACATAGGTGATAATCTCCATATTCGCATGCCCGTGTGTGGGGAAACCGGACGCGCCTTTAACCGTATCGTCGTTCATCACGCGCAGATTGCGATACCCCATATGCGCAGGATCATGATAATCCGCGAAGGAAAACGTATAATTCGTATCCAGCCAGCCGTGGCTTGCATGCCCCCGCGATTCCGCCGAACGTAAAGCAATCCCCATATGCATCTCCATTGATGAATAGCGTTTCTCTTTCGATTGTCGTATTATAAACCGGTTCAAAGAAAAGAGGAAGAAATGACAAACCCGCACACGACTACAGGCAACGGCGCTGACGACATCGTCCACACGCTGGAATCCGCCGCCGAAAGCGCAGGCCGCTATGCCCGCAAAGCCTTCGACCAAAGCGCCGACAGCACCGATGCGCTGACAATCGCCATTCGCGAAGAACCCGTGAAAGCCGCTTTGATCGCCCTTGGCATCGGCGTCCTTATCGGGGCCGTTCTTCGCCGCTAAACAAAAGGTTTCGCTATGCTAGAAAAAATCCTCGGCCTCGCATCGATTGGCGGCCTGCTGTCCAGCTTCAATCTGAGCCGGAAATTCGTTATCAGCCTCGCAACGGTCATCGCGCTAACGATCGTCGCGGCGATCATCGCCAGCGCGCTGATCCTTTTCGGCCTTTACGAATTTTATGAATTGCTGATGCGTCACGGAATGGACGATGATAACGCGGCCCTGCTCGCCGCCTTCACCGCCCTGCTCGCTTTGATCTTCATCCTCACCCGCATCGCCTGCAAAGTAAAACACCTGCAAGCCATCCCCTTCACCTGCCCCCGCGCATCCTCGGCGGCCTCATCGGTAATCTCGGTGTTGCAGGGATTCTATCGCGGGCTAACGGAAAAGCGTCCGTCCTAATTACCCCTTCAACCACTCCAGATAATCCGCATTTCCCGCCACAATCGGCCACGCCACAATGCAGGGGCATTCATAGGAATGAAGTTCCTTAATGCGCTTTTCCAACGCCGTGAATTTCTCAGTCGGTATTTTAATGACAACCGCGCACTCCTGTGCTTCCTCAACTTTCCCCTTCCACCGATAAATCGATTGAACGCCGGGAAGGATATTCGCGCACATCGCCAGTTTTTCTTCGACCACCGCGCGCGCGATTTTCTCGCCTTCTTCGCGCGAGGCAGCCGTCACAAAAACCGACAGTGCACCCGTCATCACAAAGACTTCAAAAACGCATCGATCTCTTCCGGCGACGACAGGGACACAGCCGTGACTTCCTTATCGATCCGCTTGGTCATCCCTGCCAGCACAGCCCCGGCTCCGCATTCGACCAATTGGGAAACGCCCTGTTCCTTCATATACAAAACAGACTCGCGCCAGCGCACGGCACCCGTCACCTGTTCCACCAGCAGCGAGCGGATTTCCGCCGCATCGCTAACCGCCCGCGCCGTTACATTGGCAACCAGAGGCACGAGAGGAGCCTTAATCTCCACCTCCTCCAAAGCCCGCCGCATAACATCGGCGGCGGGTTTCATCAAGGAACAATGAAACGGCGCGCTGACCGGCAATTTTACGCTACGCTTAAACCCGCGCTCGGCGGCAATCGCAATCGCGCGATCGACAGCCGCGACATGCCCGCTGATGACCACCTGCCCCGGCGCGTTATCATTGGCTGCCGTGCAAACTTCCCCCTGAGCGGCTGCCGTCGCAATATCCTGCGCCGCCGTCAAATCAACCCCGATCAAAGCCGCCATTGTGCCGATCCCCACCGGAACCGCCTGCTGCATCGCCAGCCCGCGCTTTTTCAGCAACCGCGCCGTATCGGACAACGCCAAACTCCCAGCCGCGCACAAAGCCGAATATTCGCCCAGACTATGCCCCGCGACGAATTGCGCCGCCTGCGGTAAACGGAAATTGCCCTGCTTATCCAAAACCCTGATTACCGCCATACTCACCGCCATTAACGCCGGTTGAGCATTTTCGGTCAGCTTCAAATCGTCGCCCGGCCCTTCCCACATCAATTTGCTCAAATTCTGGCTCAAAGCGGCATCAACCTCCTGAAAAACCTCGCGAGCCTCGGCAAAAGCACCGGCCAAAGCCTGCCCCATACCCACTGCCTGACTACCCTGCCCCGGAAACACAAGCGCACGCGTCATATCGAATCTCCTGAAAATAGAATAAAACCACTCCAATCAACGCACTTGTCAAACTTATGTCAAGCGGGTCTATTATCCTTCTTCCCTCTCCCGCGATGCGGGAAAGGGAAGAGACTTGAATACCCTAACGTAAGGAATCTCCATGTCCGACCTCGCCTCTCGCCTCGACCAGTTCATCGACCGCCGCGTTCTTTGCGTCGGCGATCTTATGCTCGACCGCTATGTTTATGGCCAGGTCGATCGCATCTCGCCCGAGGCCCCCATTCCCGTTTTGCACACGCAGCGCGAAACCGCGACTTTGGGCGGAGCCGGGAACGTCGTGCGCAATATCGCGGCGTTGGGTGGGCATGTCGATATCATCGGCATCATCGGGCAAGACCAAACCGGCGGCGATATCGCCCGCGCGTTTGAAGATTTGCCGAATGTTCAGGCGCACCTCCTCCTCGACATCTCGCGCCCCACGACGCAAAAAACCCGCTATGTCGCCAGCGGCCAGCAATTGCTGCGCGCCGATTATGAAAGCTCCAAGCCCGTCACGGCGGACACCGAACAAAAAATCATCCAGCAGATCGCCGACGCACTCCCCACCTGCAAGGCGATCATCCTTTCCGATTACGCCAAAGGCGTCCTGACGCCGACGGTCATCAGCCAAACCATTCGCCTCGCGCGGGCAGCCGGGAAAATCATCATCGTCGATCCCAAGGGCCGCGACTTTGGCCGTTATCGCGGCGCAACCTACCTGACGCCGAACCGCAAGGAACTGTCCGAAGCAATCGGCAAACCAATCACCAGCGTTGCCGAAGCCGACGAAGCCGCGCGCAACCTGATCCGCGAATTCCAGATCGAAAATATTCTGGTTAAGCTGGGCTCCGACGGCGTCTGCCTCGTGCGCAAAGACAAACCCGTTTTACATCTTCACACCAAAGCCCGCGAAGTTTTCGATGTCTCTGGTGCGGGCGATACCGTCGCCGCGACCCTCGCGTTGGCATTGGCCAGCGACTTTACCCCCGAACAAGCAGCGGAACTCGCCAACATCGCCGGGTCAATCGTCGTCGGCAAAGTCGGCACGGCGTCTGTCTCGCGTGACGAAATCGAACGCGAATTGATGCACGGCTCGGCGCGGATTGGCGAAGAAAAAGTAGTCGGCTTCGCCACAATCGCCGATATCGCTGAACGCTGGCGCAAACAGGGCCTCACAGTCGGCTTTACCAATGGCTGCTTCGACCTTTTGCATCCCGGCCATATTTCCCTGCTGCGTCAAGCCCGCGCCGCGTCCGACAAACTGGTCGTCGGCCTGAACAGCGACGCCTCGATCAAACGTTTGAAAGGCGAAACACGCCCCGTGCAAAACGAAGCCGCCCGCAGCGCCGTCCTCTCCTCGCTCACCGATGTCGATCATGTCGTCATTTTCGGCGAGGACACGCCGCTGGAACTCATCAAAGCCCTCCGCCCCGACATTCTGGTCAAAGGAGCCGACTACACCGTCGATAAAGTCGTAGGAGCCGAAGAAGTCAAAAGCTGGGGCGGCAAAGTAGTGCTGGCCGAACTTATCGAGGGGCAGAGCACGACAAAAACGATTGCGAAGATGGCGAAGTGATCCCTCGCCCGCATCGCGGGAGAGGGAAAATATCACATATGCACAACCCGCCCATACGCATCCAGCACCGACTCATGCATCGCTTCTGATAGCGTCGGGTGCGGGAATACCGTATGCATCAATTCCTGTTCCGTCGTTTCCAGCGTGCGGCCTATGACATACCCCTGAATCAATTCCGTAACTTCGGGGCCGATCATGTGCGCACCTAATAGCTCGCCTGTCTTGGCATCGAATATGGTTTTGATGAAACCCTCCGGCTCGCCCAAAGCAATTGCTTTGCCGTTGCCGATGAAGCTGAAACGCCCGACTTTTACCTGACGCCCGGCCTCTTTGGCTTTGGCCTCTGTCATCCCCACGCTCGCGACTTGCGGCGAGCAATAGGTGCAGCCCGGAATATTCGCGGTGTTCAACGGATGCACGCCCTTGACGCCCGCGATTTTCTCGACCGCGATCACGCCTTCGTGGCTAGCTTTGTGCGCCAGCCAAGGCGGCCCAGCGACATCTCCGATTGCATAG
>JBAVWC010000411.1:0-8882 GCA_049697595.1 Alphaproteobacteria bacterium | reverse complement strand
GGGTGTACCCTGCCGCTGCTACCATTATTGTAGTGCTCAAGATGATTTGAAACCCTTTGCCTGAAGCAAAGGCAAGGACGACGTAGCTAATTTTCAATTACTGCATTCAAACAGGCCAGCGATTTTTCAGACCACGGGGATTGGCCTTTGGTGGCTATTGCTAAACTATAATTGGGTGTGGGCATTGTACAATAGAGTTGCCATGTCGCGGTCTCTTTGAACCCGTCCACTTGTGTATCTACGGCGTAGGCCTCCTTTTTAACCGTGGCGAGGATGCCCGTGCCTGTGGCTTTTGCCATTGCTTCCTTGAGAGTCCATATGCGGTAGAAGGCGGGTTTTCCGTCACGCGCTACTTGTTCTCGCTCTTGTAAACTGAAGGCATAATTGGCAAGCGCTGTGAAATCTCGTGTGCGCCAATATTCAACATCTATTCCAATCGGGGCTTCTTGAGATATGGCGCAAGCCACAAGTCCTTTGGTATGGGATAGAGAGATATGGGGCCCGGATTTGCCGGTTAAGGATGTGGCGTATGGCTTGCCGGCAGAGTCTGGGCGGATGTGCCAAGCGCTAACCCCAGTTGTGTAATGCAATAGGGCGCGCAGGGCTGATCTTGTCAGAAGAAAATCGTGCCGTCTTGTTTCGCTCTGGCGCAGTTCGGCTTGGGCATGATCTTCGGCTATCGCCCATTTGGCGATTAATTGGTTCGCACTCTCGCTGCCGCTAGGAATTGTCGTTAAAGTTATCATTTTCCCTGCCTTATAGCGAATTACACTATTGCATGTTGGAGAGGATGCGGCATAAGTTTAGCGCGATACAAGAAAAATAATGATGTTTATCGACCAACCAGAGGGCGGCATGATCCACGTTTGGAAAAAGTTTGGCATTATTCTTATCGTGGCAATGGCGGTTACTGCCTGCAATCATTTGGACCCTGTTTATAATATAGACAAAGCGCCTGTTCCCAATGTTGCGCAGCAAAAATTTTCATCCGAACAAATTGGCGACATCATCGCGAAAGCAGCCCTTAACAAAGGCTGGGTTGTTGATAAAGCAGCGCCCGGACTGTTGCATTGCACTAAGAAATGGAACAACCATTCTGCTATGGCGGGTATTGAAACGGCCTTTTCGTGCCTAAATGGATGCTCTCCAGAGTCGATCACGTCGTCGGCAAACATTACCTATTCAAAGCAGAGCTACAGCATCCAGCTTGATCCATCGCAGAACTTAAATCAGTCAGATGACGTGACATATCGCAGGTACAATCAGTATATCCAACAACTTCAGTCCGAAATTGATATGGAGCTTTCAAAAGCTGCCTATAAATAAAACCATGAATTCGGCCAGGTTTCATTTGCGCGGATGGAAAAGTTGGGCTCCTTCTCAGAATGCAGAGAAAGCCGAAGGCATCCCTGCGCTTTTGCGCCGCCGCGTCACGCCGCTTGGACAGCAGGCATTGAGTGCTGCGTGGAATCTGCCGGAGACGGCGGATGCGCGGCTTATTCTTACGTCGCGCCACGGTGAATTTAGCCGCACATTATCTTTGCTTGAATCTGTCGCGAACAAAGATGATTTGTCTCCTGCGGACTTTACGCTGTCGGTGCATCACGCACTGGTTGGCGTGCTCTCGATCGTTCAGGGCAATCGTAAGGGGCATACTGCCGTGGCTTCGGGGGAAGAAAGCTTTTGTTTTGGGCTGCTGGAAGCTGTGGCGTGTTTAAAAGAAAATCCAAACGAGCCAGTTGTTCTTATTCATTTTGACGATCTTCTGCCGGGCCCCTTTGCCACTTTTAATCAACCTGATGAACAGCCCGTGGCATTGGCTCTTGCTTTGTCCGCAGCGGGGGAAGGAGAGGCGTTTCAGGTTGAATCTACGCCGCATCCGTTAAACGATAATCCAACCGCATCTCACGCGCAGCATTTCCTGGATTTTCTGACGAGTGGTTCGACCGAAGGACTTTCGATTGGCGAATATCGACAATGGCGATGGGCACGTCATGCAGTGCCTTAAACATTTCTGGCGCGTGGTTGGTAAGCTGGGCGCTCTCGCCTTTATTTTCGTCGGCGGCTGTCCGCTGGCGCTGATTATTTTGCCTGTGATGGCACTGTTGCCCGGCCAGCAACAGGAACACGCTCAACGCGCTATTCATAAATTATTCCGCTTCTATCTGCGAGCGATCCAGCTTTGGGGATTAATCAGCCTGAAGGTCGATGATGCCGATAAATTTGCCAAGTGCAGCGGCAAGATAGTCATCGCCAATCATCCCTCTTTGCTCGACGTCGTCATTCTGATGGCTTTGATTCCCAGAACCCAGTGCATTGTTAAGCATGAATTGTGGAATCATCCCTTTCTAGGCGGGTTAATGCGACGGGCGGGATATATCCGCAACGACCTCGAACCCGAAAAGCTGGTGGCAGCCTGTAAGGCATCGCTCGACGAGGGGCGATGCCTCATTATATTCCCTGAAGGAACGCGCACGGTGCCGGGGGGCTTGCCTAATTTTCTCAGAGGTTTTGCCAATGTGGCTACGTTAACCAAAGCACCAATTCAGACTGTCTTTATTGATTGCAGCCCTCCCTTTTTGTTCAAGGGGGAGCCGTGGTGGCATTTCCCTTCGCAAAAGCCGCATTTTCAGGTAGCTATGGGCCAGTGTCTGGACGTACCAATGTATTCCCTGTATGATCAGCGCAGCATAAACGCCCGTAAGTTAGTGGAATCATTGGAAATTTATTATGCCGAGCGCGCCAGGAACAGACAGCCTTGAGCTGGAACTCAAGCAACAGATTATTGAAGTTCTGAAATTGGAAGACGTATCCCCGGAACAGATCAACAGCAGCGAACCGCTTTTTGGCGGGGGGCTTGGTCTGGACTCGATCGATGCGCTTGAGCTTGGGGTTATGCTTCGCAAACGCTATGGCATCAAGATCGCAACCGTGACCGACGAGGTTAAAGCGCATTTTGCCAACATTCATAATCTTGCGCGCTTTATTGAGTCGCAGCGGGAGTTGAACCAATGACGCGCGACGAACTCCTGCAAAAATTAAAAGATACGCTTGAGGAATTGTTCGAGATTCCTCCTGCAAAAGTAACGCCGGACGCCAAGCTGTTCGAGGAACTGGGATTGGACAGTATCGATGCCATCGATCTGATCGTAAAGATTCAGGCCACAACCGGACGACGTGTGTCGCCCCAGGATTTCAAAGCCGTTCGGACGGTTGGGGACGTCCTCGATTGTATCGAGAAACTGCTGATGGAAAATGAAGCGGTTCAATCCTAACCCTTGGCTCGTTGTTGCATTCGCGGGCGGCGTGATTTATCCGCCGCTTGTTTATTTTGGCATGTCTGTTTGGTCGCCGAAGATTTTGGTTTGTATTGGGTTGGCTTTAATCGGCCTGCGGCTTTGGGGAACGCGCCGGAATCCTGATGCAAGAATTTGGCAGATCGCCTTTCTTGTCGCGGCTCTTGGATTGCTGGCGATGTTGTTCTTGAACGCGCGTCTGGCGGTGCAAGCCTATCCCGTTGTTGTCAGCCTGTCGGTCGCCGCCATTTTTGGCTTTTCATTGTTATTTCCACCGACGTTGGTTGAACGCATAGCTCGTCTAACGGAACATGATTTGCCGCCAAGCGGAGTTATTTATACGCGCAAGGTAACGGCAATATGGACGGTCTTTCTTATTGCCAATGCGGGAGTGTCAGCGGTGACGGCGCTATGGGGAACTCTGGCGCAATGGACGCTGTGGAATGGTTTGTTGTCCTATCTGTTGATGGGAACGCTTTTCATCGGTGAATGGCTTGTGCGGAAAAGGGTGAGGCGATGAAGCTAATCCCCTTATCCAGCCTGTTGATTGAAGGCCGTCCCGACAATCATCCCGTGGCTTTGCGCCGGGGTGAATTGATACTCTTTAGCCAATTCAGGGCTGATGTTGAGGATGCCGCCGCTCGTTTCAAAGATTATCGCCGTGTCGCGCTTGTTTGCCATGACAGCTATAATTTTATTGTGGGTTTTTACGGGTTGCTTCACGCGGGAGCAACGATTGTGCTGCCGCCGAATGGCCAATCAGGGACATTACAAGCCCTGAAGGACGAGTTTAATTGCCTCGTTGATGATGCTGTTGTTGAAGACGGTCAGGGCAAAACCGCTATACTCACACCAATCGACCCGATGCGCCCGTGTCTTGTCTTTTTGACTTCCGGTTCAACGGGAACGCCTAAAAAGATAATCAAGAATCTGGCTATGCCGGAACGAGAAATTATGACGCTGGATGCTCTCTGGGGGCAAACGTCAGGGGCAGGCCCCGTTTTCGCCACGGTATCGCATCAGCATATATATGGGCTGACATTCAAATTGCTCTGGCCTCTTATGGCGGGGCGAATATTCACCACAGAAATGCACGCTTTATGGGAAAGCCTATTTTCTACTCTTACGCCGGATGCCGTTATCGTCAGCAGCCCCGCACATTTAGACCGGCTGGGTGGTGTTGTGCCTATATCACTACAACAAAGCCCCAAACGCATTTTTTCTGCCGGAGCGCCACTCTCCTTACGCGCCAGTCAGCAGACAGAACAAGTTTTCGGATGTCGCCCAACAGAAATCTTTGGCAGCACGGAAACTGGCGCTTTTGCAACGCGTAGCCAGATAAACGGCGATGAACCTTGGCGGTTATTGCCCGGCATGGAAATGCGTTGTGATGCCAACAGTCGCCTCGTTATACGCTCCCCCTTCATTGGCGAAGACTGGTTGGAAACTGCCGATCTGATTGAACCCGTGGCTGACGGTTTTATATCCCTTGGGCGCGCTGATCGAATTGCCAAGATTGAGGGCAAGCGTGTTGCTTTGGCTCAAGTCGAGCAATCTTTGGAACAGTTGTCATTGGTAAGAACTGCCGCCGTCATTGTATTGCAGGGGAACCCTGATTGCCTGGTCGCAGCCATTGTTCCAAGCGAGGAAGGACAGGCTCGTTTGAGCGAATTGGGCAATTTCCGTTTCGGCAGACTTTTGCGAAGCCATCTTGCGACAACACAGGAGGCCGCCGGAATTCCGCGCCTGTGGCGCTTTATGAATGAGCTTCCGATGCAGGGAATGGGCAAGCGCCGCGACGCCGACATTCGTACCTTGTTTCGAGGTGGAGCATGAAACTTCCCAATGTTCTTGCCGTCGATACTTCAAAAAACGACGAGGTCGTGATTGATCTTGAATTGTTGCCTCAGTTGGAGGCTTTTTGCGGCCATTTTCCCGACAACCCAATTTTGCCCGGAGTCGTGCAGATTGACTGGGCTGTGCGGTTCGCCGCCAGCCATCTTGGCATCCAGAACATAAGCATGAGAGATTTTCAGGTAAAGTTCCGCAATATCATTCGCCCCAATATCCCGCTTTCCCTGACGTTGCAATTTAACGCTGTTAAGAACCATCTTTTGTTCGCCTATAAATCGGGCGACGACCTGATGTCTTCCGGCCAGTTAAAACTGGGGGCAAAGGCATGAGAATTTGCGCGATAGTCCCAAGTCACAATCATTACAAAAGGCTGGATGCTGTTGTTCAATGTCTGAGTGAGGCCGATTTGCCCGTGTTCATCATAGATGATGGGAGCGATGAACCTGCTCACACCGCTATCGCCGCGATGCAGAATGAGGCCAAGAATATCGTCGTTCATTGCCTCGCCACCAATCAAGGCAAGGGCGCTGCCGTCATGGAAGGCTTCCGGCTGGCCCTGGCGGCAGGATTTACCCACGCCTTCCAAGTCGATGCAGACGGACAGCATGATCTGGGCGCATGGCCACGGCTACTGAAACTGGCGGCGGAAAATCCCAATGCGCTTATCAGCGGCCAGCCGATTTACGATGCCTCAATACCTATGGGGCGGAAAATCGGACGCTGGATCACTCACCTATGGGTATGGATCGAAACTTTGTCTTTTCGTATCACGGACAGCATGTGCGGGTTTCGGGTCTATCCACTTGTGCCTGTGCAAGAGCTTATGGCGACAGAACGCATTGGACGCCATATGGAATTCGATACCGAAATTATGGTGCGGCTGGCCCTATGCCAAGTATCGAAGATGACAGCAGAGAGAGATTTGACACGTTTCCTGTCTTTGGTTTTATAGGTGTACGCTGCACAAACAACGCGCATGCTGAAGTTCAAATCAAGCCGGGAGAAACGCAGAAACCAGAAAATTTCTGCAATCCGCTGTCGCCCATTATGCTTGAATTCTCGACGCCGGTTATGCGCCGTGAGATCAAGGAACATGTGGGGTTTGATCCTTCATTTGCAGGCAAGAAAGCCGACGCCGACCCGTGGGGGGACTTAAGCGAAGAGGATGAGCAGGTTACCTATGCTTACCGCAAAGACCGCGCCTATAATGTTTATTTGCCCTATGGTTTAAAGGCGGCGCAACGCTATAGCCTGACTCTTCCGGGGCGTAAGCCGGGATTGTGGGATAATTTAAAGAGCCGGATAAAAACAATACTTGGGCAGTCTGCGCCGAGTACTGATGTCGTGCGCGATCAATTCGGGCGCTGGTTACCTGAAGCCGTGACAATGAATTTCACGACTGATCACCGCGCGCCGAATGTTCTGCTGGAATATCATGCCGCCGTTCTGGAGAAGAATATCGACAGCGAAGTGCCAATCTATGTCAACAATATCAATCGGATTGATTTGTCATACAGTCAATTGACAATGGCGGGGCCTTCCAAGGATTTGACGCATAGCGTTGATATTCCGCATGTAGAGGATTTGCAGTTCCTTATGCCTTTGGGCGTTCGGGATATATTGGGACAGCAATCGGGGGCTATGTGGGCGAGTTTGGCCACTGATCCTGAAATTGGGGGCATTCAGCCCGCACAAGTTGACGGCAATTCCTTTGTGCGTACACATCATCAGATAATGAGACGGTTTACGCCTAACATGCCGCAGTTATTTGCCGAGGTAACGCCGTTTCAGGTTCATCTCAAACTCGGGCATTTTAACAGTCTGGTTTGGGTAACGGATCTGGCGACGGGCAAGCCGGTCAGCGATGCTGATGTCGTTCTCTATAAAGACGTTTTAACCGATATGAGCGGGCCGCAGAAAGACGCTAGCCTTTCTTATCAAAATCGCTGGAATAGCTTTGACTATATCCCCCTCCACGCGATGCCGGATTTCTTATTACAGGCCTTTGTTTTGTCCGAAGACAGGCATTTTTATGAACATCACGGCATTGATTGGCAGGCTCTGGGCGGCGCTTTCTGGCAAAATCTGAAATCTTTTTCCAAGGTGCGCGGCGCAAGCACGATAACGGAACAGGTCGTGCGCATCGTCAATGAACGTCCAAGAAATGTGTGGTCGAAATGGCTGGAGGGCTGGGAGGCGGAGATGCTGGACAGCCATGCCAGCAAGGCTGAAATTCTTGAGTTTTATTGCAACGAAGTTCCCTATGCCTCAAACCGACGCGGCATCGTTCAGGCGGCGCATTACTACTTTAACCGCGATCTTATGACCCTGACGAAAAAAGAGCTTCTCGCGCTCGTCGTTCTTGCGCGCGCGCCGTCGAGTTATGACCTCTATCGCAGCCCGACAAAAGTTGAAGCCGCCGTTTTACGGCTTGCCCAAAAACTGAAAAGCGAAAACCTGCTGGATGATGCTGAATTCGCCGAAATCAGCCAAAGCCCGCTTCAGCTTGGCTCGCCGCAATTACCTGTCGATGCATCTCATTTCGTTAATTATGTACGAAATAGCGAGACAACAGAAAGCCCACGCAGTGATCGCCCCTTGCGCACGACCCTTGACGCAAACCTGCAACGGCGCGTGCAGGAAATTTTGGGGGAGCGACTGAAGAGCCTTGCCAAACTATCGGTGCGTAATGCAGCGGCTGTAGTCGTCGATCAACGCACGGCAGAAATTCTGGCATGGGTAGTTGTCGGCGGCGGGGAAAGCCAGACTGCGTCCGGAGCCAGCGACAAAATAGACGCAGTTACCGTGCCGCGCCAGCCGGGTTCAGCGTTAAAACCCTTTCTCTATACGCTGGCGCTTGACCGGGGATGGAGCCCGGCGACGATATTGGATGACTCGCCAATGGAAGAAACAATCGGCTCGGGATTGCATGAATTCAAAAATTACAGCCACAGCTTCTACGGAAAAATCAGTTTGCGCGAGGCTTTGGGAAATTCGCTTAACATCCCGGCTTTGCGCACCATAGGTTTTGTTGGCGTCGATAATTATTTGAAAGCCCTGCATGCGCTTGGCTTTGCAAGCCTGACGCAGGATGCGGATGTCTATAAAGACGGTCTGGCCCTAGGCAACGGCGAAGTAACGCTTTATGAAATGGTGCAGGGTTATACCGCCTTGGCGCATCGAGGGGAGTTCAGGCCGTTGCGCTTCGATATGGACGCCGATCACGAATCCTCTTCAACGCAAATTTATTCTCCGGAAGCCGCATCGTTAATCGGAAACATCCTTTCTGATCCTTGGGCGCGACGGTTGGAATTCGGCTATGGAAGCGTTCTGAATTTGCCGATACAGACGGCGGTTAAAACCGGAACCTCGACCGATTATAACGATGCATGGACGATGGGCTTTGATTCCCGCTATGTCGTTGGCATCTGGATGGGAAATCTTGATCGTCAGCCGATGGACGGCGTGACTGGTGCCGTGGGACCAGCTCTTGCCTTGCATAGCATTTTTGCCGAATTGCATCAGGATCAGGAAACGGAATCCCTCTATCTCAGCCCCAAACTGGTGCAAAAGGAAATTTGCCTCATTACCGATCAAGAAAACAAATCCGTCGATAAAGAATGCCATCATCGTTCCGAATATTTTATTCCCGGTACGGAAACCGCTGCGGAAGAGCCTGATGCCGATCATAAAATAGAACTGACGCGCCCAACTCAAGGGTTGCAAATGGCC
>JBAVWC010000410.1:0-6264 GCA_049697595.1 Alphaproteobacteria bacterium | reverse complement strand
TATCTGATCATTCACATCAGTTGAATAGCCGTTAACCGAATCTACTAAAGTTAAAGTTGTTCCAGAGACCGTATAGCCAGTATTCTGTAAACGCAAGCCATTAAAGAAAATGACTACTGAACCAGTCAATGGAGTATTTGAGAAAAAGCTAGTCATCACTTGATTTGATGTGGCAGTTACAATAATAAATTCATCAGAACCAAATTGCGGAGTTCCAGATAGATCACTATAATCCAATGTTTCAAACGCGATATTAGAGCCATCATACATCAATACCTGTCCGGCAGATGATGCTGTAGCTGCAACAACTGTGTTATTAGAATTGGCAACTAATGCACTAGGAGCAGTAATCGTATTGGGTAAAGTTAGTGTTGATGTAATTAGATTTGTGCCATCACTAATTAAGAATGTGCCAGCCGAGCCAACAGAAGTTGGCAATGTGAATGAAGTCCAAGTAGCTTCTGAACTTGTGCCATTTGCCTGTAATATGGTTCCGACTGTTGCGCCTTGAATACCAAGTTGAACTGAACCAGCACCGACATTATTATACAATGCTGAGCCAGAATTAATACTAGTTTCGATTGTTAGCGTGTCTGGTGATCCTGAAGTTGCTGCGGTGATAACGCCTAAACTACCAATAATGTTTATGGTTGATGGACCAGATGCAGTAACAGAACCTGAATTGCCGCCGATTGTAGAGAATGAATTATCAGTAGCAGGAGTCCAAACAAATGCCGAGCCATTCCATTCCAAGAAAGTTCCGGAAACTGTAGGGGCTACGATGCCAGATGTTGTGGTTGAGCTTGATGCCACGAAAATCTGATTTGCGCCAAGCGAAGTTGTATTTCCACCGGTGCCACCAAATTGACGAGCAATCGGCGTTGCATTCCAAGTTCCGGATGTAATAGTTCCAAGTGTTGTTATACTTGTTTGGCCTACATAATTAGCATCGATACTTACTGTGTAAGTATTTGTTAAAGAATCAAGAGAGACATCGATTTGATTGGTAGTTCCAACAACAACCGAATTGTTATTTTCGAATTTGTCCCATGTAGTACCGTTATATACAATTGAGTCACCGGGCAAGAAAGTAGCGCCAATAAAAGGCGCAGAAGAATTGGCATCCCAAGTTCCAGCAAAGTTTTCTGTGTTGCCAGTTGCAGTAACGGCATAGTAGTCGCCGGTCGCTGGTGTTACTGCTACTTGTGGAATCAAGGCATTTGCTGCATTAACAGTGCCAAGATAAGTAAAAGCGTCAGGAACAGAAGGAGATGCCCATGATACTGTGCCACCAGATACTGTTAAAACTTGACCAGTAGTTCCAATACCAACAATTTCGAAATTGTTACTATCGCCAACAAGCAAATCGCCTGTGTTATTACTATAAATTTGCTTCGAGCGAATTTGTGACATATTAAAAGTCTCCTATGGATTATAAAGAAAAGAATTCTATATGTATTTAGTGAAAAAGGTTAGATCATCAAAGAATTTTTAAGAAACGTAAGAATAATACACTAGGACATCATCACCGACACCAAGAGAAAAATCGTTAACGCTATCAACGAATTCTAAATTTAATCCGGTAATTATGTAGCCAGCTGGATCTTGAACCTCACCGTTAATGAAAACTTCTGTGGTTTCTGCGATAGGATAATTCGTAAAAAAATTCACAAATAATTCATTGGTACCACCAAGTGCAGTTGCTTGATTATATGTTGTAGTCGTCATACTAGCACTCCCAGAAACAATTGGTCCACCGTAAAGTGCTAATGGTTCTACACTCACTGTATAATTATAGTCACTTGTCGTATATTCATTTATAAAATTACTATTATTACTTTGAAGTTTCACAACAGCATTTGATAATTTAATCGGCGTCCATACAGTATTTATTAAATTTCTAACCTCAAGTGTATATGAATTTACTGCAGTCAGCCAATAAGTTCCTGACCCTGGAACAGATATCGAGTATGTATATGATATTGGGCCATCCCATGTTGTTCCATCAAATTGTCTGAAAATAAAATCACTAGGATCAATCCACCAATTATTATCTATCTCTGTGGGAGGAGTTTCAGAAATTGTAACAGTGCCATAATTAGAAATTGGTCCCCATCCATTAATAGCATCATTATATAAAAATTGTAATTGACCATTAACATTTACAATCCAAATACTTCCATTATATCCATCATCTTTCTGCGGCATTTTATTACTATAGAATGTATTAAATTTTTGTGTAGACCAACTACCAGATATACCACGAAATATATTAAAGCTATTATCGACATCTAAAGTAGCTATAGGATCAAAAGAATAATCATTGATTTTTGGCTTATCTTTTCCAGAAAGATTGGGCATAGCTTCAGACAGTGCATATGTTTGTATGGCATTGATAACTGATTGTTGAGTAAATGAATCACTACTCCCAGCAACTCCTATTAAAAATTGATATACATTTCTTTGACTAGGAGAATATCCTGGTAAATAAGATGTTGCATTTGTGTTTGAAATAGTTCTAACATCATTTTGAATAAGAATGTCGGCTTGCAGTCCAATAGCATTGATAATATTGCTGTAATAATATTTTGCTAATGTTCCTTCATTAGGATCGATTGGTAATCCAGTTGTGATAAGATAAAAATTTATTGTTTGCCCACCGCTTGGAGTAACCATTTTCGTCCTTTAATATAATCTGAACCAAGTGTTAACTGCACCAGACGCAACATATATGTAAGCATATCCGGTATTTGCTGCTAGAGTAGTAACTGAACCATCTATAGTGTTGCCATTTCCTGATAAAGTTAATGTTGTAACGCCAAATAATCCTGCTGAAATTTTTAGTTTTTGTCCATCAACTGGTGATGCAGGGAAAGTTAGAGTATATGCTGCTATAGCAGATGGTGGATTAAAAATAACGGTTGAGCAGGAATTTGCAACAGTTGATGCAGTTCCTGTTGTAATATATTCGTAATTCTTTTCAGCCACATAACCCAATGAGCGAATGCCAGTATTTGCAGTATTAGAATTTTCGCCAGATGTTCCATCCAATGCATTACCAATATTCAAATAATTTGCTGAAGAAGAAGATGATGCATCAACTGCAAATGTAGTACCAATTAAAATATTATAAGAACCGGTTACAAGAGTTCCAGATCCAACATTATATCCTATTATAGTATTATTGGTTCCTGATGTTATGTTATGTCCAGAACTATAGCCAATAAAAGTAGAATCAGAACCAGTAAGCATCTTACCTGCGTTAGATCCAATACCAACGTTAAAGCCGCCACTTGCAACAGCAGCAAGAGCTTGATATCCAATTGCTGTATTTTGTAGTGCAGTTCCGGTCGTAGAACTTAATGCTTGATATCCAATGGCAATATCTCCATTGCCGGGCTTAACGCTTTGTCCTATTCCTATTGCACCATTACCAGTTCCACCAGTGTTTACTGCCGCTGTTGCGGTTGAACTATCGACGCCTATTAAAATATTATAAGATCCTGTTGTTATTGATCCACCAACACTATTTCCTATGAATGTATTTGTTGATCCAGAAGTAATACTTTGTCCTGTATTACTTCCTATCGCAGTATTATTTGCACCAGTTATCGAAGCTTTAAGAGTGGATGCACCCACGGCCACATTACCAGATCCGGCAACACTTGTTTGTCCAGAATTTCCTTGATAGGCTTGATAGCCTATAGCGACATTGCTTGTGTTTACATTTCCTGGAATCTGATATTGTGCTGCTTGAGCACCTATGATTACATTACTGCCGCCAGATCCAGAGCCAGAAAAACCCTGACTAGCTTGATAGCCGACGATAACATTTAGACCAGCGGGAACATTAGTGTTTTGTTGCGCTTCATAACCAACTATCGTATTAGAACTCGATGAAGTGACACTATTGAGAGCTAAATTACCAACAACAGTATTCCCAGTTCCTCCGGTTAGAGAAGTCGCCGCACTTATACCAAGTGCAATATTTGTTGCACTATTGTTTGGTTGATATAGAATAGTGGATCCATTAAATTGAATTCCTGTTGTTGCAGCAGAAATTCCTAAATTTAAAACGCCGGTTGAGTTATTCCAGGTTATAGATGCAGAACTAACTGCCGTTCCAGTAGTCGCATAATAAGCTAAATCAGTAGCAGTTCCTGAATTCACAGTTCCACTTCCACCACCGCTAACAGTAGTCCATGATGGATTTGCCGCAGCTCCAGCCGTTGTTAAAACTTGTCCTGACGTTCCAGGAGCCAATACTGTCCAAGTTGATGCTCCTCGATAAAGTATATCTCCTTGTGTAGAACCCAATGAAGAATCCATGAGTGCTGATAAACTTTCACCAGAAACTGCTGCACCAGTAGAAGAATAATATGCCACTTGCCCAGATGTACCAGAGTTAACTGTTCCGCTGCCACCACCACCGGTAGAAGCAATGGAATATGGACTGCCGGAAGTTCCAGAACCAGTGATAGTTATATTTGATCCTGCTGTAATTAGTCCGGATATTGTGGCGACGGTTCCAGCTTGTCCAGATGTATTATTAGTTAATGTAGCAGAAGAAGCATCAATAATTTGGCCAGATGAATTTGTCCCGACAATAGTTTTGGAAACTGGAATCGTAGCTCCGTTAATTTCA
This sequence comes from Alphaproteobacteria bacterium, assembly GCA_049697595.1. Lineage (GTDB taxonomy): Bacteria > Pseudomonadota > Alphaproteobacteria > UBA9219 > UBA9219 > CAIXLI01. Next base: position 1,619 of record JBAVWC010000410.1, on the reverse strand, counting down.
GTAGCATTTATTGTTCCGGTAACTTGACCAATTGGCAACGATAATGAACTTAAAGTTGTTAATGTGCTATTAGAAGTGGCCGTAATATTTGATGCAGTGCCAGTTGTGTTCTGATTTAATGTAGGAACATCAGCGGAAACCAAACTTCTAAATGTGGGTTGTGCGGCAGAACCAGTTGTTGGACCCGCAAATATCGTATTAGCAGTTTGTGTATTAAGTGTTTGATCTATAGTTCCAGAAATAGTAACGGGAGAATTTGTTATTGTATAAATTGGTGTTGTTGAAGTATCAGCAAAACCAACTGATGTAACAGTTCCAGTTCCCGATACTGTAGTCCAGCCTGGATTTGCCGATGCTCCTCCAGTTGTAAGAACTTGTCCATTTGTGCCAGGAGCTAATACTACCCAATCTGTTCCATTTTGATATAGCACATCGCCTTGTGTAGAACCCAATGCCGAATTCATCAACGAAGATAGCGACTCTCCGCTAACTGTTGTGCCAGCCGCATTATAATATGCTACTTGTCCAGAAGTTCCAGAGCTTACAGTTCCAGATCCACTGCCCGTTGACGAAATATTATATGGACTACCAGAAGTCCCAGAACCAGTAATAGTGATATTTGTTCCAGAGGAAATTAATCCGGAGATTGTCGTTACAGTAGCAGCATTTCCAGTGATAGAACCAGAAATTGGATTAGTTACTGTGAGATTTGTTAACGTACCAACCGAAGTTAAAGATGAACTAACAACATTTGATGCTAGTGTAGTTCCAGTTAAAGTTCCTGCTGGAGCCACAACAGCATTGGTAGATACAGCAGTGACTAATCCCTTGCCATTTACTGTAAAAGATGGAATAGAAGTGGAAGATCCAAATGAACCTACGTTAGAATTTACAGTAGCTAATGTAGTTGCATTGCCTACGGAAGTTACATCACCAGTCAAGTTAGCATTTGTTGTTACGGTAGCAGCGTTTCCTGTAATTGAAATGCTTGCAGTTCCAGCAGAAATATTAGCCGGAGTTAAATTAGTTAAATTCGCACCAGAGATAACAGGAATGTGTGCTAATGTAGTTGCATTGCCTACGGAAGTTACATCACCCGTTAAATTAGCATTTGTGATGACATTACCAGCAGTTAATCCAGAAGCAGTTCCACTAATGTTGGTACCAATTAATGTACTTGGTGTTCCCAAATTTGGCGTAATTAATACTGGAGAAGTATTCATAACAAATGTGGTGCCAGTTCCCGTCTGACTTGCAATAGATGTTGTGTTGCCAACTGATGTAATTGGTCCAGTCATATTCGCATTGGTAGTAACAGTAGCAGCATTTCCAGTAATACTTCCATTAATTGGATTTGTTACTGTTAGATTTGTTAAAGTACCAACAGATGTTAATGAAGAATTTATTACTGATGATCCTAAAGTAGTTGCACTTAGAACACTAGCATTATTGATATTATATGATCGACTAGTTACTAAGTTTAAATTTTGATTAGATGTCCATGCATTATTACCGTCATTGGCCCATAAAATTGATTTATTAGTGGTACCAAAAAGAACTAGTCCACCGCCATTTGCTGTTGTGTCTGATGGAGTTGTTACAGTACCTATATTGATGTT
>JBAVWC010000409.1:0-2692 GCA_049697595.1 Alphaproteobacteria bacterium | reverse complement strand
GTCCTGTTCATCCGGTAGGGGAACGTCTTCAGAGTCGATGCAACTGTATACCACTCGCTTGTCACCGTGAGTTGAGGGTCGGTGGAAGCCGCCACAGTTTCGCCAAATCCCAGTCCATCGCCTCCCGAAGCTGAGTTCAGCTCGAGTTGCCGGATGTAGCCGCTTGGCAGGAGCACTCTTGGCCATATTTCTGGGATTGGATGATAGTAGGGCGCGTCTGGCGAGAAGGACAGGCTCAGCGGGCTCGCTGGACCGGGCAACGCCGGAGCTTGCCACGCAGTTGGCTCAAGATTTTCTAATACGCTCGATGAGTCATTAGTCCAGTCCAACGAAGGATCGATACCCCAATTCATATACATGGCCAGCACCGCCTCGCGGGTTGCTAGCTCATTCGCGGCGAGCGATGCTCCCGGAGTCGATGTATTGGCGAGAATTGTTGCAAGACTCATCTCTTGCGCAGTTGGTTGATTGGCATAGGTTGACAGTGATGGGCTCAGCTGGGAGTTGATGGAGGGTATTACGTTGAGAGTGATCACGTAGGAAGAAGCAGTTCTGCCATCGGCCAGCGTTGCCACTGCGCTGAGGGAGTGCGTCCCCACGGACAAACTGCTCACAGAGTATCCAGTGGGCGAACCGGCGGTGACACCGCCCAACCAGAAGGGTGAACTCGTCTCCGTGGCCGTAAGCTGGTTGTCAATGAAATAGGAAACTGTAGATGTCGTCGAGGGGGCTCCGGCGGCCATGACGAAAATCGATTGCGAGATAGTAGCGGGACTCAACAAACCGCTCAGAGTGAAGCTCGGCGGGACAGGCGTGGCGGTAGCGCTGAGCCCAATAACAGCTGTGTTACTCGTAAACGAATTGCTATCGATCGTCAGTTGACCCGTAGTCATCCCGGCGGCAAGGGGAGCGAATTGTAAAGTGAGGGTAGTGGTGACGCCCGGGCTTAGCGTGATTGGAAGCGGCGGCCCCGAAAGCGAAAAACCAGATCCGGACAACGACGCTCCGCTCACGGTCACCGGGGCGCTGCCCGCAGAAGCCAAGGTTATTGATTGCGTCGCAGACGTGTTGACCGCGACGTTGCCAAAGATCACACTGGCGGGAGTGATGCTCAGTGCCAGTACGGTTGCGTTCAGCTGTACTGTAAAGCTAGTGAACATGCTGCCCACGCTTGCTGTGATCGTCACGGCCTGAGAGTTCGCCACCGAGGCAACAGAGGCCGTGAATTGCGTGCTCGTCGCGCCCGCCGGCACGATCACTGTACTAGGAACTGTCACCGCGGAATCGCTACTTGACAGGTTCACTGAGAGCCCGCTGCCTGGCGCTGCAGCGCTGAGAATCACAGTGCAGTTGTCCGCCCCTGTCCCCGTTACGGATCCGCTACTGCAGGATAGCAGGCTCAATGGCGGCGGCATCCCCGTTCCGCTCAGGCTGATCACTGTTGTGGCGCTGGTAGATGAGTTGCTCGTGACGGCAATCTGACCCGACATTGCACCTGCCGCAGCAGGATTGAATTGCACCTTCAAGTCATATGTTGCGCCAGCCGCTATGGTCACAGGAGGTTCGCTTGCACCATTCACAGCGAACGACTGCCCATTCACATTGAATTCAGTTAACTGGACCGGCGCCGCACCCTGGTTGACCAAAGATACAGTTGCGTTTGCGGTTTGGCCGATGGGCACAGCGCCAAATGTAATTCCGCTGGGTAAAGCGGTCACGCTCCCCGTGCTGTCGACTGTCGTTCCCGTGCTTCTTGCGTAGTTGGCTGCGGCTACGCAACCAGACAGAGCAATAGCAAGGCTGCTGCAGAAGATAACGAAGAAGGCTATCCGCCAGCTCTTAAATCGGCAGGTCTCAGCACTACCCGCCAAACCATGCCGCTGAGTTTGCGAACAGACGAAGTCTGGGAACGCCCTGCGAGGGTCGCATTGGGGATCGGATCGATCCTGCGAATGAGAGAAGAGCACCTCCGTTTACCTCCGCATTGCGTTCGCCCTCTTTTATCGGCACTTCGGCGGGAATCATCAGTCAATGCTGCCATTTGCCGTGGAACGAAACACTACATTTGCTTGGCGCATGTTGGCCGGTCGCAGGGGACAGCGATCGCCAAGGATGAAACTGCAGCAATCGAGACCAGGGGAAATGACCCGCCCTGGCGTGGCCACCCGGGTGTGACCTGCGGATTGCGGCTCCTTGTAGAGCAACATGGCGATGGCGGCAGATCAATGGTGCTTCCGGGGTAGAGGCTGGTACTTTTGTGGGCCGCCGGTTGGCGATGAATCGAAGCTGAAGAGAAGCTTTTGGAAAAGAAACGCTTCCTTGATTGGACTAAAGGTCAGCTCACGATTCTCCTCTTCAAAACAACCCCATGATGAGTGACAAGGCTTCAATCGCCTGCGGTTCAGCCTCTCTATCTGACTTGCGCTGCGCAACGGCGCACATCCGCTTCAGAGCGGGCTTACTCGCGAAGACTTTCAGAAAGGTGAAGGTTAACAACCCAAATGAAGAAAGCTTTGATCACCGGTTGTACCGGCCAGGACGGCTCTTATCTGGCCGAGTTCCTTCTTGCACGCGGCTACGAGGTTCACGGGCTCAAACGACGCGCATCCAGCTTCAACACCGATCGCGTTGATCATATATTTCGGGATTCCCACGAGGTAGACGCCCGTTTCTTTCTGCACTACGCCGATCT
>JBAVWC010000408.1:0-4070 GCA_049697595.1 Alphaproteobacteria bacterium | reverse complement strand
GGCCAAAGCGCCGCTTATCAAACGTCCCGCTGCTTCGGCGCGTCAGGCGCGGCTGGCTTTGCGTCCGGAGGGCGATCAGGCTTTGCCGCCGCTCGAGCTTCTGCAATGGCCAGAAAATGCGCGGCAACAAACGACGGTGTCCGAAGACGCTCTGGAAAAAAATGCCAAGATGCTGGAAACCGTTTTGGACGATTTCGGCGTCAACGGGCAGATTATCAAAGTTAGTCCGGGGCCCGTTGTAACGCTTTACGAACTGGAACCTTCGCCCGGCACGCGCGCGGCGCGGGTTATTTCTCTCGCCGACGATATCGCCCGCAATATGAGCGCGGCTTCAGTGCGCGTCGCGGTGGTTCCGGGGCGCAATGTGATCGGTATCGAATTGCCGAATGCGCGGCGCGAGACGGTTTATCTGCGCGAATTATTGAGCTCGGACGCTTATAGCGACACAAAGGCGGCTCTGCCTTTGGTTTTGGGCAAGGATATTGCGGGAAATCCTGTGATTGCCGATCTGACCAAGATGCCGCATTTGTTGATTGCGGGCACCACGGGCTCGGGCAAATCGGTCGGCATCAACACGATGATTTTGTCGTTGCTCTATCGATTGCCGCCGCAGAAATGCCGCTTCATTATGGTCGATCCGAAAATGCTGGAATTGTCCGTGTATGAAGGCATTCCGCATTTGCTGGCGCCCGTCGTGACGGATCCCAAGAAGGCGATTATGGCTTTGCGATGGACGGTGCGCGAGATGGAAGAACGCTATCGCGCGATGTCGAAACTCGGCGTGCGTAATATCGAAGGATATAATATGCGTTTGCGCGACGCGGCCAAGGCGGGCGAGAATTTGATGCGCACGATACAAACCGGATTCGACCGCGAAACGGGCAAGCCGATTTATGAAGAACAGCCGCTCGATCTGACCGAATTGCCGTTTATCGTCGTTATTATCGACGAAATGGCAGATTTGATGATGGTCGCGGGCAAGGAAATTGAAGCCGCCGTTCAACGCCTCGCGCAAATGGCGCGCGCGGCGGGGATTCACATTTTGACGGCGACGCAAAGGCCCTCGGTCGATGTCATCACCGGCACGATCAAGGCTAATTTCCCGACGCGCATCAGTTTTCAGGTCACATCGAAAATCGACAGCCGCACGATTTTGGGCGAGCAGGGCGCGGAACAATTGCTGGGGCAGGGCGATATGCTTTATATGGCGGGCGGAGGGCGCGTGACGCGCGTTCACGGGCCGTTTGTGCGCGACGACGAAGTCGAGCAGATCGTCAAATTCCTGAAAGCGCAAGGCGAGCCCGAATATCTCGACGAAGTCACCGAAGATGACGGTAGCAGCGCGGGCGGTGGTGGCGACGGCGCGGATATGTTCGGCGGCGGCGAAAGCTCCGGCGACGATTTGTACGACAAAGCCGTGGACATCGTCCTGCGCGAACGCAAAGCCTCGACCAGCTTCATTCAGCGGCAATTGCAGATCGGCTATAACAAAGCCGCCAATCTCGTCGAACGCATGGAACGCGAAGGCCTGATCGGCCAGGCCTCGGCTACGGGGAAACGCGAAGTGTTCGGGCGGAATCCGGAGGAGAGATAATTCATTTCCCATGCGCGAGAGTTTGTATACCGCTGAGCTGCTTATGTCACGATATCAAAGGAGAGGATGCATCCGCAGCGGCATATATACGCCGCACAATTTCGGGTATAGCTTGTTCGAGGGTCATTATTTTGTCCGCGCGTGACTGAAAACCTTTGGCGACAGCGAAGGCATCCGACCATTTGCGCACCGCACCTGCCTTGATCAGAGGTTTCAAAAACTTCTCGTTGGAAAGGGCGTGGTTTTTCATGCGCATGACCGTTACGGGTTTCCCGGCAAGGACACCGTCAGATACGCCGGACATGGAATCGTCGGTTATCACGACAGAATGAGCCGCTAATAACCAGTTAATATAGGGGTTATTCTCTGGCGACGTTCTGCTGAAAATACAAAGTTGCGATGGGTTCAGCGGCAGCACTTTTCTCTCGACTGCCTTGGAAAGACTATCGATAAAAGAGAATTCCGTACGCGGCCCTGTTGATACGAGAAGCTCGGCATGTTTTGCGAGCGAGCCAATGTATTCCATCGTATTCACGTTTGCGGTGCGGATATAGATGAATATCAGAGGAACGCCACGCTTCTCCGCGCGGTTTCTTGCTCCCAGAATCTGCGCGCTAATCGCTTCGGGCACAAGATCATTTCGTTGGTAGGTAATCCTGGACGGCAGTATGTCGATCGGAACAATATGTTCTACATTTTTGTATTCTGGTAAGCGGTAGCGCGGCGCGACAACAATCTCGTTGGGGCAGTTCGCGCGGGCGTCCCCTACATCGCTGACGATGCGGACATGCATGTGAGGTGTCTTGCAAAAATAGCCATTCGTCACGACAACAAAGGGAACGGTTTTTTTCGTGTGTTCTCCCGCGATGTTTTTGGCTTCTTGATATTCGGATATCAGCCGTTCCATGTCATCGTACGTGCGTACAATATTTAATGGATCAAGATTAAGGCGCCTTATAAGTGCTTGTTCAAAGTCGTAATTCACCCATTCATCGCCGTTTGTCGGAGTAGTGATGCTTGAGGCGGCCAGAATAAATTGGCGACGGCAATTGATGTTTGTGTTGTTCACGGTCATCATCCTAACGCCGCATTTTGTAAGGGAGACGTTTCTTGCTGCTGAACGGGGATGGCAGGAACGGTCTCTTCAGCGGCGGCGTATATGCGCCGCACGACTTCGGTAATCGCTTGTTCGAAGGTTGTGAGCGTGTCGCTACGTGGTTGGAAACCGTGCGCGGCGTAATCGGCGTTTGACCATTCCAAGACGGCGCCGGCCTGGATCAGGGGGCGCATGAAAATATTGTTGCACTCATTTTTCTCTTTGTTTGTCAGAAGCGTCACGGGTTTGCCGGCAATTACGGCGTCGGATACGCCAGACATGGAATCGTCGGTCACGGCTACCGCATCTGCTGCCAGCAGCCACGGAATATAGGGGTTGGGTTTGTGACGATCCTGGTGGAAAAAATAAAACGGGGATGCGGGCAGAGATAATTTTTCTTCATCCATTTTATTTGCAATGCAGCGCGTGAAATAGTCATCTGTTCGTGGTCCCGTCGATAGAAGAAGTTCAGCGCGCTGGCTTAGTGCATGGATTTGAGCCAGCGTGGTCGTATCACCCGTGCGGACATAGGCAAAGACAAGAGGAACGCATCGTTGTTCGGCGCGAGCTCTGGCTTGCAGGATAGATGCCTGAACTTCTTCGGGTATAGGTTCTTTTTGCGGATCGGCAACTCTGGATGGAAACAGGTCCATCGGCACGATATGCTGTGTCTCTTTAACTTCAGGCAAACGATAGCGAGGAGCGATGATGATGTCGCCGCTGCTGCCAAACTTATTGGTGAGGTCTCCAATATCACTAACGACTTGGATATGGAGGGTAGGCAAAGTGTGCGGCGATAAAGCATAGCTGCCGAACGCGTCGACAACAAAGGGAGTGACATTTTTCTTGCCGCAACACATTTCTTTTGCTGTTTCATATTCGTCCAGCATGGACTTCACTTTATTCGCCCGCACGATATTCAGTGCCTCAAGATCGAGGTGCCTTATAAGCGCTTGTTCAAGAATACGTTGATTCCATTGATCGCCAGTCACTGGCGAGCGACCTATGTCGGTTACCAGAAAAATAGGGTGGCGTTTTTTTTGGGCGATATTGGTCATGAGTGCCACTCCAACGCGTTCGTGGGCAAGAAATGCGTGCCTTTCTGCGTGGGCGAAAGCGGGGCTGTATCTGCGGCGGCGTATATCCGACGGTTGGAGGCCGAGATGCCGTATAAGTGCTTGCGCCAGATCATGCTTCACCCACCCGTCGCCTGTTGTCGGCGCAGCGAGGCTTAAAGAAGCGGCCAGAATAAATTGGCGTCGGCAATGGGCGTTTAAGTCGGTCATCGCACTAATGGCTCTCTTGCTCTGAAATGCTTTCAAATATGGGCCCGTTATAGCGAAAATTTGGGAAGAAACTCTATAGTTAATATAGTTTCAG
>JBAVWC010000407.1:0-6863 GCA_049697595.1 Alphaproteobacteria bacterium | reverse complement strand
GGGTTGGGTGGGGGTGATCGGTGGATATGCGCGATGCCCCTGCTTGCGAGAAGGGTAAGAGGAGGGGTATATAGAACCTTCCTCTTTCAAGGAGAACCGCTCATGCTACGCACCCAAATCACCGACGCGATGAAAGACGCTATGCGCGCCAAAGACGAACGGACGCTGGCGACCACGCGCATGATTATCTCGCGCATGAAAGACCTCGACATAGCAGCGCGCCCGAAACAAAAAGAAAGTGGGGGCAACGCCGACGGCATCACGGACGACGAAATCCTATCGATGCTGCAAGGCATGATCAAACAACGCCGCGAATCCATCGCCCTCTACGAAAAAGGCAACCGCGCCGATCTGGTCAAACAGGAAAGCGAAGAAATCACCGTCATCGAACGTTTCCTGCCCAAACAAATGGACGAAGCCGCCGTCAAGGAAGCAATCGACAAAATCATCGCCTCGACCGGAGCCAAAGACGTCAAGGATATGGGCAAAGTCATGGCCGAGATGAAAAAAACCTACACCGGCCAAATGGATTTCTCGCAAGCGGGCCCGTTGGTGAAGGCAAGACTGGCGGGATAAACAGCTTTTTATATCTCCCTCTCCCCCTCGAGGGAGAGGGAGCAAAAACTTAGGCTTGCCCCTTGGCAAGTCTTAGTTTTTGCGGGTGTGGGGGCCTTACTTGGAGTTACGCTTCTCATGCCAACAGCCCTGCGCGAAAAAATTATATCCTGGGCGCACAGCGCGTCTCTCGAAATCTCCACCTTCAAGAACCCCGCCGATTTAGCGGATGTGAAATCGCGGCGTCTCTTCATCCCTTCGTCGCCCGCCAAAGACCCGGTGGAAACGACAATCGCCTACGCCGTCCAACTCAAAAATGACGGCTTTAATCCTGTCCCCCATATAGCGGTGCGCAATTACAAAAACCGCGCGCATCTCGAAGAAGCGCTGAGCATTCTGCAACAAGCCAACATCACCCGCATTTTACTGATCGCAGGCGACAAACAAAATCCCGGCGCGATAACAAACACTTTGGAAATTCTGGAAGACAATCTTCTCGTTAAATACGGCATGCAGCATGTTTGTTTCGCCGGACACCCTAACGGCCACCCTCATGCCAGCCCACAGGAAGCCGATCTCGCGCTGAAAACAAAAAACGCATTTGTGCAGCAAACGAAACAGATCGAAGGCAGCCTCATCACGCAACTGTGCTTCAACGCCGGACAAGTCCTCACATGGGCCAACCGAATTAACGGCAACACAATGCCGATCATCGCAGGCATTTACGGGCCTTTGCAAAACCCGCCCCATTTGATCCGCGCCGCGCGCCTGTGCGGTTATCGCTGGGCAGAAGTTCTGGCAATCGCACCACACATAGCCTCCGCCTATGTAACCGGAGCCGTTCCCACCCAACTCATTCTGGATTATGCACAGGCTCCCACCGGAAAAATCGCCGGATTGCATATATTTACGTTTGGAAATGTCGCCGGAACGGCAAAAATGCTGAGGGCTCTCGAAGAGGGCCAGTTTGAAATTACGCGGAATATATTGGGGAAACGGCGGCTTGCCCTCTTGCATGCAGGCTAGTATCTCTATCCCATGTCTTTTCCTCCTGCCTTTCTCGATGAAATACGCAACCGGTTGCCTCTGTCGGGCGTTATCGGCGCGCGTCTGCGCCTGATCCGCGCGGGCCGCGAGTTCAAAGGCTGCTGCCCGTTCCACAATGAAAAGACTCCGAGTTTCTACGTCAACGACGACAAACAGTTTTTCCATTGCTTCGGCTGCGGCGCGCATGGCGACGTCATCGGCTTCACGATGCGCAACGACCGGCTGAGTTTCCCCGAAGCGATTGAAAACCTCGCCGCGCAAGCAGGCCTGCAAGTCCCGCGCGACACACCTGTCGAGCGCGAAAAATTCGACGCCGAGAAAAAACTCTATCAACTCCTCGACCGCGCCAACGCGTGGTTCGAAGAACAACTCTTTCTGCCAAGCGGGCGCGAGGCTTTAGCCTACTTGCACAAACGCGGCCTTTCCGACGACGCCATCCGCCGTTTTCGTTTAGGCTATGCTCCCAATGACGGACAAGGGCTGTTGCGCAAAATGACAAGCGAGGGCTACACGCTCGACGACCTCGCCGCCGTCGGCCTCGCCAAAAAATCAGAGGACCGTAACGATTATTACAGCTTCTTCCGCAATCGCGTCATCTTCCCCGTCGGCGACAGGCGCGGGCGCACAGTGGCGTTCGGCGCGCGCATTATGGGCGACGGCGAACCGAAATATCTGAACTCGCCCGATCACGCCTTATTCCACAAAGGCCAATTGCTCTACGGCCTTTCCCGTGCCCGCGCCGCGCTGTCGCAAGGCCAGCCGATCATCGTCGTCGAAGGCTATATGGATGTCATCGCGCTGGTCGAAGCGGGATATAGTGGCGCCGTCGCCCCCCTCGGCACGGCATTGACCGACGACCAGATTCAGATTTTGTGGAAACTCCTGCCGCCACCCGAAAACCGCGAAGCCTCGCGCGATTACAGCCCGATTTTATGCTTCGACGGCGACAATGCCGGCCTGCGCGCCGCCACACGCGCAGTCGAACGCGCCCTGCCCCTGCTCACCTCCGCACAAACTTTGCGCATAGCAACAATGGCAGGCGCAAAAGACCCCGACGAACTGATCCGCCAATCCGGAAAAGGTGCATTCGACGCTTTGCTGAAACAGGCGCAACCGATGATCGATGTCCTATGGAACCTCGCGCTCGCAGGCCGACAAATGCGCACGCCCGAAGAACGCGGGGCTTTCAAAGCGGTTTTAAAACAGCGCGTCAGCCAGATCAAAGACGCGTCGCTGCGCGAACTCTACGACAATGAATTTAAAAAACGCATCGACGACGCGTTTGGCTGGAAGCCAAAAGAGTTCACGCCCCAAAGCGGCGGCAAGCGCGATTGGAAAAACCCCGCGCCAGCCCCCTATCTGGCAGCACGCCGTCCACCGCAAAGCGGACAAAGAACAACAGAACGCATTCTGCTCGCGATCCTCATCAACCACCCCGACCTGTTCGATGAATTCGGCGAGAATTTTGCGCAACTGGAATTTCAAACGCCGGAATTTGAAAATCTGCGCCAGCGCGTTCTCGACATTCTGGCGCAAGCGCAAGACGCACCGCCCAACGCCGCCGAATTGCGCCGTCATCTATCCGCGCCCGACGACAACCCCTATGCCAACGACCAAAGCGGCTCCGTCCTCGACGAGCTCCTGTCCCAAGAAACCTACATGCACGCCAAAGCCGCCCGCCCCGACGCCGCGCCCGAAGAAGCCCGCAAAGCGTGGCTCGCCGTTTGGGAAACGCTGGAACAAGGCAAAATAAAAGCCGACTACGCAACAGCCTGCGCCCTCTACCGCGAACAGCCCACGGAAGAAAACCACCGCCGCATGGAAGCCCTGCGCAACCGAATGCTAACCTTCGCCAGCGATGCAGTGGGCGACCTCGCCAACGGGTCGGCATAGAGCAACTCTTTATGGTTAACGCGCCCGTAACAGCGGTTTTTCATTTCTGAAAGTATTTATCAATTGCTATTATAGAGCTCATATAAGACTCAAAAATTTGGTTAAAACGATATGGCTTTTGAATTTTCAAAACTGCTGCGCTGGAACCTGAAAAAAGGCGAGGTTGCCTCTGTCGCACCAAGCAACGCTGTCGCCCTCCCCTGCGCTGCGCTTCAATTCGACCCGGGGGCGTGGGAATGGGGCAATGTCAGAGATCGCTTTCCCGATTTAACGCGCCTGCCAAAAAGTGGTTCCTATCATTATTGGTACAACATTAGCAGCAATTGCTATGCTTATGCCCTTGGCGATGTAACGCTTTTTCTGGATAGGGTCGGGGCCGAAGTTGGGCTGGACCCTGGCGTAATCTCCGGCAAGCACCACATGCTTCCCCCCGAACACATTCTTCCCGACACCCTTGTCCAGCTTGCCAAGAGCGACGGGCTGAAACAGACCGGAGACAAGATCGTTTTTGAACCAAACACCCGTCCTGTTGCGCTATTTGTGTGCAACCACCAAGATTATCATTGGCTTCGTCTCGACAAAAGAGACGATACGTCAAAAATGGTGTGGAGTCACAAATTCCGTACATTCAGCCCCAAAATCGTCACAGACAAGAAGGGCAACACGATCAATGATCCTCGCAACCTTAAAATCCCACTTTACCGCAAAAGCCATTACCGCTTTGTCAGTTTCTTCAACGTCCCCAATGACCTGTCTATGTCCGGCGAGGCGTTAACGACCTACCAGAAAGACGGGAAACTGCTGCTTTTGGAACCTGAATTGCGCTCGTGGCAGGCAAATGGCCGGATTCCCATCCCCCAGCTCGGATAGTGATTCGTTTTTCACGAAATTTTCTTGCTTTGCGGGCCGTAACCCTTACAATCCCGGCGGCGAGTGCTTAAGTCTTTGACGAACACTCGGAATCCTATATATACGATTTTTTCGTTAGAGATCAGGTTAGCATGGCGACGTCCAAAAAACCGGCAAAAAAGAACCCCGCTCCGCAAAAAGCCAAGGCTCCCGTAAAGCCAGTGCAGAAAGCCAAGCCCGCCGCGAAACCGGCGGCCAAAAAACCTGCGCCGAAAGTGGTGGCGAAAGCGAAACCTGTCGCGCAAAAACCCGCGCCCAAGAAACCTGAAATCAAGAAGCCCGAAATCAAGAAAGCGGAAGCCAAGCCCACGGCTCCTGTGAAAGCACACGTCGCTGCAAAGCCCGCGATGAAGCCTGAGCCCAAGCCGCCCAAGATGGATGCGGATGAGCAAGCCAAGGCCGACGAAGAAAAATCGGAAACCTCGATCATCGACTCGGTCGCCGACGCGATCAAGAAGATGATCAAGAAAGGCAAGGAACGCGGCTATGTCACGATCGACGAAATCAACGCCGTTCTGCCGCAGGATAAAATCAATTCCGACCTGATCGAAGATACGATGGCGATGCTGTCGGAAATGGGCATCAGCGTCACCGAAGGCGACGAAGACGAAGCGCCGAAAGAGAAAAAAGAAGGCGAAGAAGGCGAAGAAGAAGAAAAAGGCAACGTCAACGAAGAGCTGGGCCGCACCGACGATCCCGTGCGTTTGTATTTGCGCGAAATGGGTTCGGTCGAACTGCTGAGCCGCGAAGGCGAAATCGCGATTGCCAAGCGCATCGAAGCCGGACGCGAAATGATGATCGGCGGCATTTGCGAGTCGCCACTGACCATTCAGGCGATCCTCGGCTGGCATGACGCGCTGAACGACAGCAAGATGCTGTTGCGCGACATCATCGATCTGGAAGCCACCTATGGAGGCGCGCCGACCAATGAAGCCGAGATGCTGGGCGAAGGCGAAGGCGTCGAACCCGCAGTCGAAGAAGAAGAAAAACCAGAACCCGTAGAAGGTGAAGGCGGATTCGACAGCGAAGATGAGCAGGAAAACCTGTCGCTCTCGATGCTCGAAGAAAAGATCAAACCGCAGGTGATGGAAACCTTCGGCCAGATCGCAAGCACCTATGGCCGTTTATATAAATTGCAAGCCGCGCGTATCGCAGCACAGCAAAAAGGCGAAGAAGTAACGCCACAAGCCGAAAAGAAGTTTGAAAAGACCAAGGACGAGCTGGTCGAACTGGTGCGCACCGTGCGCCTCAACAACCACCGACTCGAACAGCTGGTGCAGCAGCTTTATACGCTGAACCGCCGTCTGGTCGGCATCGAAGGCCGCATTTTCCGTCTGGCGACCGACAGCGGCGTAGGCCGCGAAGATTTCCTCGCACGCTATACCGGTCACGAACTCGACCGCAACTGGCTGCATGATGTATTGCACGGCAAGGTCGTTCCTCCACCCAAGAAGCTGGCGATCAAAGGACAGAAATCAAGCGAACCCGCCGCGCCGAAATTCGTGACGCCAAACATCAAGGCCTGGACGAAATTCACCGAACGCTTTGAAGCCGAAACCGACCGTCTGCGCGCCGAAATCGCATCGATCTGCGACGAAGCCGGATTGCCGCTCGGCGATTTCAAGCGCATCGTCATGACGGTGCAAAAAGGCGAACGCGAGAGCAATCGCGCGAAAAAGGAAATGGTCGAAGCCAATTTGCGCCTCGTTATTTCCATCGCCAAGAAATACACCAATCGCGGTTTGCAATTCCTCGATCTGATTCAAGAGGGCAATATCGGCCTGATGAAGGCGGTCGAGAAATTCGAATATCGCCGTGGCTACAAATTCTCGACCTATGCGACCTGGTGGATTCGTCAGGCGATCACGCGCTCGATCGCCGATCAGGCGCGCACTATTCGTATTCCCGTGCATATGATCGAAACGATCAACAAACTGGTACGCACCAGCCGCCAGATGCTGCATGAAATCGGCCGCGAGCCGACGCCGGAAGAATTGGCGGAAAAACTGCACATGCCTTTGGAAAAAATCCGCAAGGTCATGAAGATCGCCAAGGAACCGATTTCGCTGGAAACGCCAATCGGCGACGAGGAAGATTCGCATCTCGGCGATTTCATCGAAGACAAGAACGCCGTGCAGCCGTTGGACAGCGCCATTCAGGGCAATCTGCGCGAGACCACCACGCGCGTGCTGGCAACGCTCACCCCGCGCGAAGAACGCGTCCTGCGTATGCGCTTCGGCATCGGCATGAACACCGATCACACGCTGGAAGAAGTCGGACAGCAATTCAGCGTCACCCGCGAACGTATTCGCCAGATCGAGGCGAAAGCTTTGCGCAAACTGAAGCATCCGTCGCGTTCGCGCAAATTGCGGAGCTTTTTGGATACGTAATTCCTTCACGTCATCCTCGTTCTTATCGTCGCAACTCCCTCACCCGCCGCCGCAAGAGCGGTGGCACCC
>JBAVWC010000406.1:0-5753 GCA_049697595.1 Alphaproteobacteria bacterium | reverse complement strand
CGTTTACACCGAGAGGGCCGGGGGTTCGAAACCCTCACCGCCTACCAATAAAATCAATAAATAATGAGAAAAACGACGGGATGTAAAAAATTCTTGACAGGAACCTGACTGGAACGGCTGTGGTGGTCATAGGCAGGGATTGGGATGGCAGAGGATGCGAATATAGGAATCAAGGCAGAATTGTCTTGTGGCCTTAATGCGGTGTCGGAGCAGAATTTTCGGGTGGTTCAAATGTAGAGGGTTGCTTTTTGGAATCAACCCATGCCTGTAGATCGGCAATATCATAAATCACAATCCTGCCAAGTTTCGCAAAGATTGGACTTCCTCCCCGAGATCTCAGTCTTTCAAGGGTCTGTGGAGTAAGGTTAAGGTATGCAGCGGCTTCCTTGGTTCTCAAAAAAACTTTCTTAAAAGTGTTGTCGTATTCCATAATATTTCTCCTCGTTAAAAAAAACGGTTCAGCCAATACGCAATCATATTAATCGCAATAATCCGCGCCAAACCTTATGCCGTCATTCTCGGCAATTTTTAGCGCGTTGGCGGGCGATGTTTCTGACTCATAAAAATATAACCATTCAAGCTGTCCGGTGATTTCGACAAGCGGTTGGCCTTTGTAGCCTGACTTGACTGCAAGCGCGTTCAATTCGACAAGCCATTCGGCGAAACTGATTTGATCCGGGTCGATGTTCTGCATGATGCTTCCTTTCCTGTTCACGGCGCGAGCGCAAATTGCTTTGAGGAGGGCGCGGGGTTTCTTTCCTGTTGATCGAGAGAAACGCTCGGGGTTGGTTCCGGTTGCTTTGCCTTCATAAAATCAACGGCGCGGCTGGCATGAGCAGCGGCGGTGAAAATCAGCTTCCTGTCATTCTGCAAAGCTTTCAGCCAGCTTTCGATATAAGCGGCATGATCTTCGCGGATTTCGGGGGTGATGCCGAGATCGGCGCACAGAAACGCCGCGCCGATTTCAGCGACCAACTCTTCTTTGGCATAGCCTTCGTCGCCCCATTTTAGCCGCCCGAAATTACGGTTGAGGCGGTTCTCATGCTTCGTCCAATGCGTCGATTCATGCAAAATTGTTGCATAATAACTCTCTGTGTCTTTGAAGGCTTCGCGCTGAGGTATCTGGATAAAGTCATAAGTCGGGGTGTAAAAGGCCCGATTGCCCCCGTGTCTTATCTCTGCGCCCGTGTGCCGGATAAATTCTTCCACGTTATCGAGCATTTTGATGTGGTCGAACGTGCATTGGGGCTTTTCCGGCTTTACATAAAAATGCTCCGGCAAGCCTTCGATCTGATCGACGTTGAAAACGCTGTAGCCTTTCATAAAAGGAATCTGAACATCAAAATCTTCTCCCGTTTTTGCATCGGTTTCTGTCTTGGTGATTTTGTTGGCATAGACGACAGGAGAGGCCTTTTCACCCTTACGAACATGCGCGCCATAATCTTCAGCCTGCTTAAAGGTCATAAAAGTCGGGTTCTGAAAGCCCTTTTCTGTGGCTGATCCCCATAGCAACAAAATGTTCACGCCGTTATAAGGTTCCCCGTTATGACGGCGGGGGCGCACAATGCGTGTTCCGGCGTTTGCGCCGCTCCACGGTTGTTGCCAAGGCCGGATGCCCTTCTCAAGATCGGCGATAATCTTTCCGGTGACGCGGGCGAAAATGTCTTGTTTGCTGTCGTCCTTCATAATTTGTTCTCCCTGCTAAAATGAGCTGAAAAAATGCAAATAACTATTCGGCAGAAATTAGAAGCTTGTAAAACACCTCCCTTTGTCAAAGATGATTTTGTGAGTTGCGCCGACGCGCCGCTCTCCCCTCCGCCCTGTCGTCGATTGCCTTTTGGTTTTGCGCGGCCTTGATTTTGCCGTCGCGTTCTCTGATGAGGGCAGGGATCGAGTCGTACCATCCTTCGGCTGCCGCTATGGCTATGCGTCCGGCATAATCAGCCATAATCAATCCGGCGACGCCGTAGTTGGTGATAGCGGCGCTTGCGGCGTTAAAATGGCCTCGCGCGGCTCGTACCTGTCGCAATCCGTCATTTGTGGCCAAGCGGGTTCTCGGTTGAGCAGACAGATAATGGCTTCCTCCCCCTGTGTGCCTCGTCGCGTCCAGCCAGCCGCGCAAGTTAAGCAATGGGTTGCGGCATAGGTTGAGGTAGCCGTTGGCGATTTGTCTGGTCGTCCCGCCGCTAAATTGTTGGGTGGTGATTGATCCATGTCCTTTGCTCCTTGGTTGGGGTTGTTCGGATTTCCATGCGGTACGCTCGGCCTTGCGGGTTGCTATCGCTTGATCGAGCGTGGGCAATTTCTGGATATCAACGTCCCGCATGCGGTTGAAAAACGCTTGTTTCCCGACCCCCACGGCGCGTTCGAGGCTGACGTAATAGCCGTTCCTATCGACGCACATGAAAACGCCGCGCTTGTCGCCCGTGGCGACGATGAAGCCTTTATCATTGAGGCCAGCGATCATTTTGAGGGGATCTCTATGCCGATCCCATACTTCCCGAATGACGCCTTTGTTTTCTTCTTTCTGTGCGCGGCGCTGTTCGGCTCTGGCCTCTTTGATCGACGGGAGAGAACCGGGAAGAACATCGCGCATGAACCCGGCAAGGGCGTCTGGTTTCAGGCTCAGGCGCGCTCCCAGCGGGTGAGTGGTTCCGGTGCGGTCGATGATGACAAAGGGCAATTTGTCGCCACGCGCTAGAACATAGCGCGAATGTTCAAGGGCGCGGACGAAGGCCAGCCCGTTCATGTCCCCGGTCTTGGCCCGGATGTCTTTCAGGTCACGGGCAACCCGTTTGACTGAATATCCCGTCGCTGCGCCCCGGTAGCGTTCCCATTTCTGGGTCTGTTTGGCGGCGGGGTCGCGCTTGATGACATTTTCCATGCGGCGGAGGCCGAGAGCTTTTTCGATCTCGCGGGAAGACTCCGCCATACGGAACTGGTCACGGTAATCATTATTGACGGCCTTGCCGTCCGCGCCGATACGCAGGGTGATTGTATGAAAATGCTGGTCGCCGTTCGGCTTGACGTGGCGCACGATAAAAAAGGGCTGGCCTTCCAACCCTTGTTTCTTCGCTGCCATTTTATACGCTTTGATTTCTTCGGCGGGGTTTAATGGCCAGTCGCCTTTATTATTGAATGCCATATGGGTGAAGAAGTTTTTAACCATACTGCCCGCCGCCCTTGCTTCGAATGAGGCCAGCATTTCTTTGGGCGTGCCTAATCCCACGCCTTCGGAATAAACGGACTCGGCGCTTTCGTTCGCGCGCTCTGTGTCGGCTAGATGCTCGCCGAAAAATGCCGTGTTGCTTCTGCTGCCCCCTTCAATAATCATTTTGGTGTTAACCTCTGTATAGCTGCCTGAATGTCGGCACCTACCCGTTCAAGAATGGCGCATTCCGGCACCTTGCCTCTTTGATGGGCGAGTTTGGTCATTTGGTTCCAGTTAGTGCCGATCTTACCAAGCTCCCACATAGCAGCCCGGAACGACGCTCTGTCCACTTGCGGGGGAATGCGAAGGCCGAGGACGGCGCGAGCAACGCAATCGCCATACGGCAATCCGCTTTCCTTAATTTTTGCTTTTGTCGCCGCGAACTTGTCAGGAGGTAAATAAATAATTAAGCGGTTGGGGCGCGGGCGTTTCCGGCGCTCATCCTTCCGCTTATTTTTTTCATGCGACGTGGCTTTTGGAACAATGGGAATCTGTCCCTTTGCCGCCTCATGCGCTTTGTTCAGCTCGTTATAGTTTCTCGGTCTGTTTGCCATTTTATACCTCCTTAAAATTTCTAAGCGGGTCAACGGGCGCAGCCCTTGGAATCCACCCCGTAAGGGTAGTGTGGGATGCTCCCACACCTTCCTTGCACGCTTCGCTTTCTGCCTGTCTTACTTGCTTGCCGCCCCCACTTAGGGAGTGGCTCCCTTGTCTCAGCGTATGAATCCGCTCTGGCTGAAATCAATAAAGCCGGAAATGCTTTCACTCTTCGGGCCACGCCCCGCTAAAAAACTGACCGACAGATTTAGAAAAGCTTAACCATGTCGGTTCCCTGACACGGCACAAAATTTGACACGCTTTGGCGCAACGATAAGGGCAAAAGTGAATCCGTGTCATCCTCAATGCCCTCGTTTAGCATCGCCTGAAAGTCGATGATCTCATGCGCTTTCAGTTCTCCTTCATGTATTTTGTAGCCTGTGAGGTCGTCGCTATTCATCATAGGAGGCCCTCTCTTTCAAGCTCATCCCTTTCAATGTGCGCCTCGGTATTGCGCCAGTGCCATGAGTTGTCGCGCGCCGAGAAAATGTCGAAGAGGGTGTGTTCGACAAGATTTTGGGTGAACCCTTCATCATGGGAGCAAAGGCTGTAGATGGCGGATTCGAGCATGGCGATGTCGAGGGCAAGGAGTTTCGCCAGAGCCAGACGTGGATTCTTGTCTTTGACTGACCGCGACAATACGAGCAATTTTCTTCTCCATGCCCGGACGCGCTTGCGCTCAACTTTTGACCATCTATGCGCCATTCGATCCCTCCATAATTCGTTAAAAAATATAATTCGTAGCCAATATCCCCGTGCCGCGGCACGGGGCATCGAGTTAGGCGATATTCAAAGGGTGTGCTTTTGCGGTCTGGGCTTGCTTTGCCCGATAGGCCGCTTTTTCTTCCGGCGTATCCCAGAATAGCTTGCAGATGCCTCCTTCACTCATTGAAGGCATAAGGTTGGCGTAGATTTTCTTTGGGAACAGCAAGCCGAGGGTCAGCTCGGCCTCATAGCAAGACAGCCCGTCCTTTTTTGGTTTTTCCCATGCCGCGCCAACCGGAATCTCAATCTCGCCCTGTCTGACGAAGGCCTTATAGGTGGGAAGCGTTTTTCCTTCCTTCGTTACCTGTCCACCATTGGCCTGACGCTCGAAAGTAATCTCATGCGGGTAGCCCAATATAAATCCCGTCAGACTGTCGGGGGAATGAACGCCCAATTGAAATTTTCCAATCTCCATAATGTCGCTCCTTTGCTATCGGTTAAAATACCCGCCTTTACCGGATGGTATCGGGCGACAACATGTCGCCGATCCAATAAAATATTTTGGACAACCATCTTCTCCATAATGGCAGTCGAGCTGTTGGAGAGAGTGCCGCGCAAATCAGTGTGCCCGACCTGAAGGTGCCAAGAAACGTGTTGAACGTTTGCGCGGGATGGCACCCGTAATCGCCAGCTATAATAAAAAGCGCCTTCATCTGTTCGGTATGTTTGGGTTCAGACATCAGGCAGCTTCTTTCGTGGATGCGGTGCTGATTTGCCAATATTTAAGAGCCTCTCTGGCAAGCCATTCATACCTCGTATGTTTTTCCGCTTCCTCCAGCCACCCTTTTCGGCGGGCCCGATGGGCTAAAAACCCGCTTGCGTCTATGGCTTGGCGTAATACTTCTTCAAGCACGGTCACGGTCATTTGCGTTGCTCCGCTATCATCGGTTTTCAAAATCGCCGGACTTATTCCCCGCTCAGTAGCGAAAATCCGCGCCGCGCAATTCTGGTTCGGTTGGGTCATAGATAAAACGCTTGCCGTAAACCACGGGCATGTTCGGATCGTAAATAAAGCTTGAGGCGCGAACCGTGCCGTCTTCATCTGTGGCGGTGGCATAGGCATCGGTGCAGGACGGCGGCGCAATGGCGGCGGCTAAAGTTCCCACGATTAGGGTGGTGATGAATATGTGCTTTTTCATATCTGTGTCTCCTTGTTGCTGATGGTTAAAAAATTTAGTTT
>JBAVWC010000405.1:0-8315 GCA_049697595.1 Alphaproteobacteria bacterium | reverse complement strand
CGCAGACGCGCGACGCTGGATTCCCGCCTTCGCGGGAATGACAGATAGATTTAGAAAACGCTTTTAAGGTGCTTCTATGAACTGGCTTACAAATTTCGTTCGTCCGAAAATTCGCGCTCTGGTGGGCGAGAAGAAGGACATTCCGGACAATCTGTGGGAGAAATGCCCCGGATGCAGCGCGATGCTGTTCAAGCGCGAGCTGGAAGAGAATATGAATGTCTGCCGTCATTGCGGGCATCATTTGAAGCTGGGGCCGATTAAGCGGCTGGAAAGCCTGTTCGACGAGGGCCAATACAAAACGATCGAAGTGCCAAAAGTTTTGGCCGATCCGCTGAAATTCCGCGACCAGAAGAAATATGCCGACCGTTTGAAAGACGCGCAGAATAAAAGCAAGCGTCAGGATGCGATTGTCGTCGGCGAGGGGACAGTCGGCGGCGTGAAGACGGTTATTGCCGTTTTCGATTTCGGTTTTATGGGCGGCTCGATGGGAATGGGCGTGGGCGAGGCGATTGTGACTGCGGCCAAGCGCGCTGTGGCCAGCAAATCTGCCTTAGTTATTCTGCCCGCGTCGGGCGGGGCGCGTATGCAGGAAGGGGCGCTGAGCCTGATGCAATTGCCGCGCACGATCATTGCCGCCAATCAAGTGAAAGCGGCGGGGTTGCCTTTTATCGTCGTGCTGACCGATCCGACAACGGGTGGCGTTACCGCCAGTTTCGCAATGGTCGGCGATATTCATATTGCCGAACGTGGGGCGCAGATTGGGTTTGCGGGGGCGCGCGTGATTGAAAGCACGATCCGTGAAACTTTGCCGCCGGGCTTTCAGCGCGCTGAATATCTGCTCGATCACGGGATGGTCGATATCGTTGTCGAGCGCAAGGATTTGCGCGACACGCTGGGACGGATTTTGCGGTTGTTGAGCAAAGAGAAAAAACCCAAATCCGGCGAGTTGTTGGGTCCGGTGCCGCATGGGGCGCGCGGGGCGAAGCGGATTTAGGCGCGAGTTTTCAGCCAGCTTGGTCTGTGGGCGCATTTAGCTGCGCGCCTATCTGAACAACAGCTTTCGGCGAATTCTTGATAAGATCCTCAACAAATATTTCTGCTGAAGGCATTCCAGATATAGTTACGAAGATTTCCGGTACGTTATCAAAAACAATCTTTATTCTGGCAGGTTTTGTTATTGTTGTTATCGGCCTCATCAACGTTATGTCCGACCACGGAACAAAAATCGGTGGATACGTGATTGCAAAAGGAAAATATTTCCACATATACACCCCCTGCTCATCTACAGATAAAGCGGTTGCAGGTTCAGGCGCAGACTGTTTGCCAAGATTAACAAAAAACCCTGAGCGCTTTTTTTGCGGCAATGTCCCTTTGAACGGGTATATTTTGGCTAATTTAGACCAACCACTTAACCACGGCCCCACTTTAAAATAGCCCGTGAATAACAATATGATCGCAAATACGATAATTGTGATGCGCACAAATTTGAATGATAGATCATCAATCGGAATTAACATTTTGTCTCCAATCTAGTGCCGCTTGCACATCGCTCGGGATTTGTTGTGTATCAAATGGTTTCATCCTAGACGAATTTAGGGATAGGGAAACAGGATGCTTCGTTCGCGAATAATAAGACCGCAGGTCATTTTCGTCCAACGCCCTGCACCAGCAAGGCCTGTATCTCGGCTTCATCGGTTTTATTCATGATCGCTTCGGCGAAATTCACGGCTTGGGGTAAAGAGAGCTGGGTGATTTCGTGTTTGACGGCGGGTAGGCGTAGAGGGGACATCGAGAGTTCGCGTAGGCCGAGGCCGAGCAACAGGGCTGTGGCGCGGCGGTCGCCTGCGATTTCGCCGCAAAGGCTTACGGGTATATTGGCGCGCCACGCTGCTGCCGTCGTGAATTGAATCAGGCGCAGCACGGCGGGGTGGAAGGGGTCGTAGAGATCGGCGACGCGTTCGTCGCCCCGGTCGATTGCCAGCGTGTATTGTGTCAGGTCATTGCTGCCGATGGCGAAAAAGTCGCAGACTTTGGCGAGCGCGTCGGCGGTTAGGGCGGCGGATGGAATTTCGATCATAGCGCCGACGGGCGGCAGGCCTTTGAGCTTGATGCCGCGCCGATGCAGACGGCGTTCGACTTGCATCAGGCGCGTGCGTACCTGTTTCATCTGCCCGACGGATGAGACCATTGGGATAAGAATACGCAAAGGCCCGTGCGCGCTGGCGCGCAAGATCGCCGCCAGTTGGGTGTCGAGGAGTTTCGGTTGTTTCAATCCCAAGCGAATGGCGCGGAGGCCAAGCGCGGGGTTGACGCTGACTCCCAGCGCTTCGCCCAGCGCCGAGGCGAGTTTCTCGCCGCCGACATCGAGCGTGCGTACCGTCAGGGTGCGTCCGTCGAGTTTGTGGATGAGTCCGCGCAGAGTTTCATATTGTTCGTCTTCGCCGGGCAAGTCGGGCCTGTTCATGAACATGAATTCCGTGCGCAGCAAGCCGATGCCGATAGCGCCGGATTCAATCGCTGTGTCGATATCGCGCGGTAATTCCATATTGGCGAGCAAAGAAATGGGTGTACCGTCGGCGGTGACGGCGGGCACGTCGCGCAAGCCTTTCAGGCGTTTGTCTTCCTGCTTTTTCTTGGCCAATTCCTGACGATAATGCTGCAAGGTCGCGGCATCGGGGCGGATGATGACTTCGCCCTTGCGCCCGTCGATGATGACGATATCGCCTGTTTTGGTGCCGTGAGTCAGTGCGGCGACACCTGTGATCGCGGGCATGCCCAGCGCGCGCGCTATAATCGCGGTATGGCCTTCGGCGCCGCCCAAAACGGTGGCGAATCCGGCGACATGATCGGGGTTGATGAGCGCGGCGTCGGCGGGTGTAATTTCTTCGGCGAGAATGACGCAGCCTTCGGGCGCTTCGGTAAAGGGATTGTAATTTTGCTGGAGCAGGCTGCGGATCAGGCGCGCGCCGACTTCGCCGACATCTTCGGCGCGGGCGGCGAGATAGGGGTCGTTCATCGCGGCGAAGCTGGCTTTGAGCGCGGCGATCTGTTTCTGGATCGCGGCTTCGGCGTTGATGCGTTGTTTGGCGATAATGTCTTCGACGCCGCGTATCAGGCGCGAGCCGGACAGCATGCCTTTATAGGCGTCGAGCAGGAGTGTCATATCCTCGGCCCCGGTCGGCAGCGTTTCCGCTTTTTGCCGCAATTGGCCAAGATGTTTTTGTACTTTGGCGATCGCGCCGTGCAGGCGTTTCAGTTCTTTTTCGACACCCACCGAGGGAATCTCATATTCCGGAACCGGCACGCCGCTTTGCTCGATGATAAAAGCGGGGCCAATGGCGACGCCCGGCGATACGCCGATGCCGGTGATCTTGTGTTCCGCGTCATTCTTCATCGAATTTCCGTTTCACAAGTTGGCTGAGAGCTTCGAGCGCCTCTGCCGCATCGACGCCGCTGGCGCACAGGTGAATCATCGATCCCTGGGTTGCCGCGAGCATCATGAGGCCCATAATCGAGCGCGAGGATACGCTCATATCGTCTTTGGTCACTGTAATATCGGCTGAAAAGCTTTCGGCGAGCTTAACGAAACGGGCTGCCGCGCGCGCATGCAAGCCGCGGACATTGGCGATTGTCGCCATCACGCATAATTCTTCGTCCTCGCTCAACTCGTTGCTCATGCCACCTGTCCGGGCGCAAGATTTTCGGAGACGAGCTGGATATATTTGCGACCCGCCGCTTCGGCTTCGCGCGCGGCGTCGAGCAGGGACATCGTGCTGCGTACCGACGCCAGTTTGATGAGCATCGGCAGATTGACGCCCGCCAGAACGACCGCGTTGCCCATCGGCATCGAGGCGATTGCCAGGTTGCTGGGCGTGCCGCCGAACATATCGACGAGCATGACGACGCCTTTGCCGCTATTGACGTTTTTGATCGCCGACAAGATCTGGTCGCGGCATGCGCCCATATCGTCATGCAGGCCGATCGTTATCGCTGTTGCCTGCTCTTGCGGGCCGACGATGCTGTTGACGGCTTTCAAAAGCTCGACGCCGATATCGTTATGCGTTACGAGAACTATGCCGATCATGAGTGTGTCCTTGTCTTATGGATGTCTGGTCGATGCAGGAGGCGCAGAGGCGGTGAGGTTATGTCTCTGCGGGTTAAGGCTGGAACTACAAATTATATTTTCACGCCCCGCTTTTTCGGCGGCTTGGACGGCGTCACGCAGGTTCATTGTGTCGGGCGTTTGGGCCAGTGCAAGCAGCATCGGTAAATTCATGCCGTACAAGATGTCCGCTTTGCCCTCGCCTTGAGGCATCATCTGCGTTGCCAGATTGGCGGGCGTCGCGCCGAACATATCGGTCAGCATGACGACGCCGCGTTCTTGATCAATATCAGCTAGGGCCTCGCGGATCTGCGTAAGGCTTGTCTCCAGAAGATCGTCCTTTTGGATGGATACCGCTCTCGCGTTCATCTCATGCTCCTTCAGGCCGAGTTCTTTTCTCGCGGTCGTTAAAAGGGCTTTGCCGATGTCGCCGTGTGTTACCAGAACCATACCGACCATAGTTTACCACCCCTTCCTATTTAGATCTGGAGGTTAGAGGTCAGAGGCTGAAGAATTTTTTCTTAGCCTCTGACCTCTGACCTCATTCCTTTACGCCTTATTTCCGCTACGGTCGAGGTCGCGGTGGCCGATGCCGACGATATAGCCGTTGGCGGCAAGGATAGTGGTTAATTCTTCGGCCACTAGAACCGAACGGTGTCTGCCGCCGGTGCATCCGATTGCAACCGTCAGGTAGCTTTTGCCCTCCTGCTGATAGCGTGGGAGTAAGGGTACCATTAAACGGGTTAAATTCTCGATAAAGGCGGCATAATCAGGGTCGTGGCGGACATAGGCGGCGACGAGGGGATCGCGGCCCGTCAAGGCCCGTAAAGCGGGATCCCAGTGCGGATTGGCGAGAAAACGCGCGTCAAAAACCAGATCGGCCTCGCGCGGCACGCCGTGGCGATAGGAAAAGGATGTCACGTATATGGTTAATCCCAGCGCGTGATCGAAACGATATAATCCTGCAACCAGGCGTCGTAGATCGTGAATTGAGTTTTGCGAGGTGTCGATGATTTGATCCGCGCCGTTTTTCAGGGCCCACAGCATTTCGCGTTCGCAGCGGATGCCGTCGGTTACGGGCCGGTCTAAGGCCAGCGGATGACGGCGGCGGGTTTCGGTAAATCTTTGCTGCAGCGTCTCGTCCGAACAATCGAGGAACAGGAGACTGGTTTGCAAATGGGGGTTTTGTTTCAGCGCCTCATAGACGCGCAGGAGGTCTTCGACGGTAAAATTGACGTTGCGTGTGTCGATTGCGACCGCCAGATGCCGCCCCGACATATCGGCGTCTTCGACCAGAGTGGGGATGAGGTTGAGGCGCAGATTGTCGACCGCTTCATAGCCCAGATCCTCAAACACCTTAAGCGCGGTGGACATACCCGCGCCCGACATACCGGACAGGATAACCACGCGGCGTTTCGCGGAAGGAGGGTTTTGCGTTTCGGTCATTGGACTTTCGGATACAAAAGCGCCGCGCGAATTTTGGCCGGGGTGGAAGCGGCGAACCCCGGAAGCCTAAGCCGTTGCACGGGATGGTCAAGGAGGAAAACGGAATCGGGTTCAGGCAGGCGTTCTATTGTTGCGTGCAAAGGAGTCAATTCGACATAAAGCGCGACGGGGATAGATTCCACAAATGCCATTTTTATAAGGCCGATATGGCGGATTTCGATCATTCCGGCGATTGCGGAGGGAGGGGAGGCCAGAAGCGTATCTTTTTCGCGTTGCAGCATTGTTTGGTCGTCGGCGACCAATTGCCCGCCGCTATCGATCAGGCGCAAGGCAAGATCGGATTTTCCGGCACCCGGAGAACCTGTCAGCAAAACGGCGCGGCCACCGATTGCAACGCATGACGCATGAAGAAGCATGAGAGTGTTTTAACAAATAGACGGCGTCTATCCTATAGAATTCATATTGTGTTCGGAGGGAGGGCGTAGGAGACTGGCCGCCTTCGCTCGCCGTATGGAGGAGGTATCCCATGAACAGCACCTATATTCTCGACAAGCTTCTGGATATTCTGTGGGTTCAGTATAAAAAGCGCGTCGCTTATGCCGCCCAGTATCAGGGGCTGGTGGAGCAGCGCGGCGGCAAGGTTCAGAACGATCATCTCGCCTTTCGCACTTTTAATACAAATGTCGGCGGGCAGCCGATGGGCGTTGAGGGGATTGCGCGGGTTTTTACGGCGCTCGGCTATGTCCAAAAGGACACCTATATTTTCACCGATAAAAAACTGACCGCGTGGCATTACGAACATGCGACCAATCCCGCTTATCCGAAAATTTTCATCAGCCAGTTAGAAGTCGCGCAGATGTCGGCGCCTGTGGCGGCGATGATTCAGAAAACGGTGGCGGGTGCTGTCGATCTTTTGTCGGTGGATGACAAGGTGTTGATGGAATCTTTATCCAAAGGGGAAAAAATCGCGCTGGATCGCGCCGATGCGCTTGCCGTGCATCTTGCGGCTTTCTTTGCTCGTCCGTGGAATCCGCCGCAGCGCGAATTTATCGAGAAGGTCGATAAGGAATCGCAATATGGGGCCTGGACGCTTCTGCACGGCAATGCCGTCAATCATTTTACCGCTTTCATCAATGCGCAGAATGTCGCCGACTGGCCCGATCTCGAAGCGACGGTGACGGCGTTGCGTAGCGCGGGCATGCCGATGAAGGCCGAGCTGGAAGGCGAGAAGGGCAGCAAATTGCGCCAGTCTTCGACCAAAGCCGCCGATGCGGAATGCGATGTGGTCGAGGCGGACGGAAGCAAGGGCAAAATGCTGTGGAGCTATGCCTATTACGAACTTGCCGAGCGTGGCGATGTGCCGGGGCCCAATGGAAACCCAATGCAGTTTCAGGGGTTTCTCGGCGCGCAGGCGACCAATCTTTTTGAAATGACGAAACATGGTTGAGGGTGAAAAATGACGATTAAGAATCCACTTATTGTCGGTTATGGCGGCGTCGGTGCTTTGGTCGCGGCGATGTTGCGCGATATTGGGATGAAGGTGACGGTGCTCGATCAGCACAAGCCCAGGCAGATGCCGCCGGGTATCGCGTTTGTGTCGGGCGATGTGACTGATGCCAAGGCGCTGGCGGCTTTGTTGAAAAATCACGATGCAGTGATTTCCTGTTTGCCGTTTCATCTGACTTTGGGGGTCGCGCAGGCGGCGCATAAAGCGGGCATTTATTATTTCGATCCGACCGAAGATGTGAAGACGACCGAAGCGGTGCAGAAACTCGCCAAAACTGCGGTCAAGGCAATGGTGCCGCAATGCGGGCTCGCGCCCGGAATCATCGGCATTATCGGCGCGCATCTGGCGGCGAAATTCGATTCCGGCGCTTTGCGTTATCTTAAAATGCGCGTCGGCGCTTTGCCGCAGAATCCGACGGGGCAGTTGGGCTATGCCGGGAATTGGTCGCTGGCGGGGTTGGTGCATGAATATATCGCCGATTGCGATGTCATTGCGCACGGCAAGAGGCACAAGATTTCGCCGCTCAGGAATCATGAAATTCTGCGCATCGACGGGATGGAATATGAGGCTTTCACGACCTCGGGCGGCCTTGGCACGATGACCGAGACTTTCGCAGGCAAGGTTGACACGCTGGATTATAAGAGCATTCGTTATCCCGGGCATCTTGCCGGGATGAAAATGCTGCTTGAGGATTTACGTTTCCGTGATGATCCTGATGATCTCGTCAAGCGTTTGGGGCATGCTTTGCCGCCTGATGACGAAGACCGCGTTTTGATTCATGTGTCGGCACAGGGGGCTATTCAGGGGCGGTTGCAGACTAAAATTCTGGTCGCCGAATATGATCCGGTGACGATTGCGGGCAAGACGCGCCCGGCTATTTTGTGGACGACGGCTGCTTCGATTGCCGCTGTAGTGGAAATGGTCAGCCGCAAGACTTTGCCGCAAAAAGGATTTGTGAAGCAGGAAGATATTCCGCTCGGCGATTTTCTGAAAACGGCCTACGGCAAAATTTTTGCCGAGCAATGCCCCAAACTGAAGGGCTTGTGAGTCCGCCGCGTTACAAAGAGATTATGAACGAAACATGCCGCTGGAGCGGTGGTATTCCCTCCCCCTTGTGGGGAGGGTTAGGGAGGGGGGAGTTCAGCAAGGGCAATCTCTGAAGATGACGGGCGATTTTTTTACCTACAGGACGCGTGGTAAGATTGTTTTGAATTTTTAAACATTGTTTTGCTGAACTCCCCCCTCCCTAACCCTCCCCGC
>JBAVWC010000404.1:0-1633 GCA_049697595.1 Alphaproteobacteria bacterium | reverse complement strand
AGATCGGGGGGAGCGGGAGCGCCGCCGTAGGCGATGTTCTTCACGCTCGACGTATCGAACTGGTCGAAGTCGGGGTGATCGATGATCTGCATCGCGATAGTCGGCACGCCTCCGATGCTGGTGATGTGCTCGGCCTCGATGACCTTCAGCGCGCGACGTGCGTCGAAGTGGTGCATCATGACGATCTTCACGCCCGCCGCCGTGCTCGGCACGAGGAACGCAAGCGATCCGGTCGCGTGAAAGAAAGGAATGTTGACCAACCCGGAGTTCTGCGCACTGGGCGCGTCGTCAGACGGGTCGCGAAAGCGAAGGGCGAATCGCTGCGCGGAGAAGGCCAAGTTCATGAAGTTGGTGATGGCGTTGCGGTGCGAGCCCACGGCCCCCTTCGGGTGACCGGTCGTGCCCGAGGTGTAGAGCATCGTGACGTCGTCATCGGGCTGCATCTCCACTGCGGGTGGAGTCGCCTCGGGATCGACGTCGCCGAGAAAGTCGTGAAAATCGACGACGCGCACCCGCTTCATCGCTCGCCCTAGCCGGGCGACGCGGCCCGGCTCTTCGCTCATCACGACCACGGTTTGCAGGTGGTCCAATTTATCGAGGTGGTCACGGACCCGCTCTAGGCGCTCTTCATCTACGAAGAGGACTGACGCGCCGGAGTCGTCGAGGCCGTAGACGAGCTCGTCGGTGGTCCACCATGCATTGAGTGGCGTAACAACGGATCCCGCGATGATCGAGGCCCAAAAGGCCATCACCCATTCGGGAAGATTGCGTGCCGCGATCGAGACCCGGTCACCCTTGGCGACGCCCGCCTCGAGAAGGCGCCGGGCCAACGTCGAGACGATGCGATAGTGCTGGTCAAACGAGTAGCGGGTGTCTTCGTACACCAGAAAGTCAGCGTCGCCGTGACGTAGGGAGAGGTCAAGCACCTGGACGAGATTTGCTGGGGCGTGCTTCCAGACTGTCATCTCGACGCCGTTGACGACTGCTCGCTCAGTTTCGAAGAGCTGTCCCGTCGCGGTCAGTTGGGCCGTCGCCTCGTGGATCGAGAGTGAACCTTCGACCATCGCTGAGTCGCTACTGAGTCGCTTCGACGGGTCGAAAGAGCGTCTCTCGGTAGTGGACGAGTTCAGCAATCGACTCGCGGATGTCATCGAGTGCCCGGTGCGTCGTCTCCTTTTCGGGCATGGCCTCGAGTACGCCTGGATTCCAGCGACGCGCCAGCTCCTTGATGGTCGAGACGTCGACGTTGCGATAGTGAAAAAACGCTTCGAGCTCGGGCATGTACTCCTGCAGGAATCGGCGGTCGGTGCCGATCGAGTTTCCACAGAGCGGCACCGATCCCGACTCGGGAATATGTTGCTTCAAGAACTCCAGCGTCTGGGCTTGCGCCTCTTGGACGGTGACTGTGGATGAACTGATCGCCGGCAAGAGCCCAGACTTCGTGTGCATCTCAGTCACGAAGGGACCCATCTCGGCCAGCTGCTCGGGCGTCGCGTGGATCACGAGATCGGGTCCTTCGGCGACGATGTTCAGGTGATCGTCGGTAATCAACGTCGCGATTTCAACGATGACGTGGCGCTGTGGTTCCAGGCCGGTCATCTCCAAATCCATCCACGCGAGCACAGTGCGACAC
>JBAVWC010000403.1:0-1771 GCA_049697595.1 Alphaproteobacteria bacterium | reverse complement strand
CGGGCCGGGTGTCTTCTAGCGGTGGCGCTGTCTTCTTAGGTTTAGCGGCAGAAGGCGAGGCAGATTTTGCAGCCTCTTTCGATGGACTGTTATTTTGTGTATTCTGTAGATTTCCCGGCCATCCGGTGTGCTTTATAGCCATCTCTTGAGCTTGCTTGCGGGCCTTATCGGTTTCGTCATCGAGCTTTTTAGTGCCTCCAACATACGCAGCCTGTCCGGCGATCTTGCTTAATAAGAAGGTGTTGGCGGCGACGGTTGCCCCCATTTTGCTGACCATCACTAAGCCGGTTGCCGAGTATCCGGCGCGGTGCATAACGCCCGGTGTCTTGAGAATGAGCCACATCGCCGCGATAGCGAGCAGTACAAAGGTAGCGGCGTTGGTCGATGTCGTAGGGTCTGCCGCGATATTGACAAGCAGGCTCGAAGCGAGGGCGAGGATTAACACATGCACGGGCAGTACGAAGATAACGGCTACGTAATTCTTAATCAGACCAATCGCAAACTCTCTGAACGTCGGTATCAGGCAGAGCAGGGTGACTAACGGTGCTAATACCGCTCCCAGAAATAGGGTCAATAACCGGCAAACATAGTAGATGTATAAAATAACGGCGAAGACTACCATTACTATCATGAGCAACAGGGTGACGAGCCCCTGATTACCGGCAAGCTTATCGGTGAGCGTGCTGAGTGTAGTCCAAAGATCGGATGTACTAATACCGGCATATATGGCGGAAACGATTGCATTGGATAAACCGATGACTGCGTCAATGGCGAAGATCGAAGCGTTCATTAACACGAAGATCAAACCCAGCCGTGGCAGCAGAAATTTTATTGACATCTCTTCATAGCCGAAGATGTCCGTACTCATAAGGTGGAAGCCCAGCAATGCAACCACGGCGACAAACAGAGCATCGGCGATGGCCAAAGTTACCCCGTACAATTCGTACACCGTACTGTTCTGAGACATAAACGGTGTGCTTTTGATAAAACCATCGAGCCCACCCATGATAGGATCGGCTATAGAGGTCACGATAGCTTTTAGGAATGATTCGATTCCTCCTAAGAGAACCTTCTCAACGATATTGCTATTGTTAATCGGAGTAACCGGAACTACCGAAGGTATGCTACTCGAAGATGTAGCGTTCGGGCTTGTAAATGCTGCGCTAAGGGTTGAAGTAAGTGCCGTCGCCGCAATTATGAGGACAAGACCGATGACAGCGTTACGCATGAGCCGCTTGGCTCTTGCGAGTTTCTGGACATCGCCCGCTGCGGTCATGTAGTGAAAGCCGCCTATACCTAAATACACAGCACACAACGCTATGGCTATTGTCACGAAGGTTGTTAATATTGGCGACAAATACGAATCAATGGAGCTGTGAGCTGCGGCGGGTGAGGTTGCGACAGCAAGAAAGGTGACCAAGTGCATAGTCGCCTAGCTTCCGAATGCTTGTGTCGCCTGATTTCCGAAAAATGTAGCTATGGCATATGCCGCTATGCAGATCACCAAACCGACACAGGCATACATAATCGTGTGCTTAGCTTTTTCCATCCTGTCGGGGTTGCCGCTGCTCATAGTCCAAGCAATACCGCCACCCGCAATAAATAGCGCTGCAATGAATACTCCTACCCCAGTAATGATTTGAGTCAGGCTTTGCAGAAAATTATCTAGCTGGGATGCTCCAGCGGGAGTAGAAGCACCGAAAATATGAAGCAAGGGTCCAACGAGTAAAGTAGAGAACCTTAAAATACTGAACTGGCTAAACACTTCTTC
>JBAVWC010000402.1:0-23569 GCA_049697595.1 Alphaproteobacteria bacterium | reverse complement strand
CAGACCTCATTCAGGCTGAAGTCGCCGCTCTCGCCGCAATCCGACCGGAATGCGGCGAGAGACAACGTCACAAGATCAGGCCGCGCGTTCGTCCCGGTTTTCCGGCTGCAGAGCCTTCCGGCTATGTTCCAGAGCTTGCGCGGAATTGTCGTGGCCGTTCTTCGCATGCTGGTCGGCTTTCTGGTGATTGCCTTGCTCGCGATGCTTGGCGGCGTTGGTGTGTTCCGCTACCGCCTTCTGAGAATAATCGGCCGCCATCTTATGATGATCGATGCGGGCGCTGGGCTTCTGCTGTTGCTGAGACATGGTGTGGCTCCTTTGTGGTGGGGGAAACCGTCTAACAAAAGAATTGCGAGACGACGCCGCAGATATACCCCTCCCTTTCGGGCCTCGTTTGACCTTAATCAAGATTGTCTTTTGACCGCTTTTTAACGCTTTGAGCGCGGCGGGCGAGGCCGTTGTAAGAACAGGGAAAATGCCCGTTTTATGGTGTCCAAGTCCGGCTTTTCCCCAAAATAAAGATAGAAAGAAGCCCGATTCTCGAATATATGCATGTGCAAGCCGCGTCTGTTCCTTTCGTCGAACAAAGCGGCGCTTCCGCGATCCACGCCTTGTCTCATGAGGATTTCCATGTTTGATCCGACACAACTCTTTATATCCTCCGCCTGGGCGCAAGGCCCAATTCCACAGGTACAAGACGCGGCTCCCGGAATTATGGGCGGCTCGCAGTCCGCTCTTATGGGCTATTTGCCGTTTATCCTGATTTTTGCGGTTTTCTATTTTCTGGTTATCCGCCCGCAGCAAAAGAAATTCGATGAACAAAATAAAATGGTCAAGGCTCTGCAACGCGGCGACCGTGTCGTCGCCGTCGGCGGCATTCACGGCAAAATCACCAAACTCGAAGGCGACGACCTGTTGATCGTCGAAATCGCCGAAGGCGTGCAGATCAAGATTGATCGCACCAGCGTTCAGGGTCTGGAAGCCAAGACCCAGCCCGTAGCCGCCGTCAGCGACGAGAAATAATATGGTTTATCTGGAACGCTGGAAAGTCATCCTGATTCTGGTCGTTTGCGCGATCGGCGTTCTTTATTCCGCGCCTAATCTGCTGGGCAAGGAACGCGCGGAATGGCTGCAGGCGCACACTCCGGCGTTTTTTCCCAACCAGACCGTTAATCTGGGCCTCGATCTGCGCGGCGGTTCGCATCTGCTTTTGGAAGTCGCGGTCGATAATGTCATCGACGAGCATATGCAAGGTCTTCTCGATCAAACCCGTGCGGCGTTGCGCACGGCGAAAATCGGATATACCGATCTTGTGCTTGCCGAAGATGCCGTCCATTTCAAACTGACCGACGCCGCGCAAAGCGATCAGGCGCAAAGCACGATCAGGGAAATGGATCACGATCTCGATATTACCGTCAAGGACGGCGAGTTTGCCCTGCATATGACTGAAGCCAGTATTGCCGAACGCAAACGCGCGGCAATGGATCAGTCGATTGAAATCGTGCGCCGCCGTGTTGATGAAACCGGAACGCGCGAACCTTCCATTCAACGACAGGGTGAAAACCGCATTCTGGTGCAATTGCCGGGCGTTGATGATCCCGAACACATTAAAAATCTTTTGGGCCAGACGGCGAAACTGACTTTCCGCCTCGTCGATGAAACCGCCAGCACGAGCGACAACCACGCGCCTCCGGGCGAAGAATCCCTGCCTTCCACCGAGGCGAGCGGGCGCAATTATGTCGTGCAGAAACGGGTTATGGTTGACGGCAGCACGCTTGTCGATGCCCAGCCTTCGTTTCAGGATGCTACGCCCGTTGTCAGCTTTAAATTCGACTCTATCGGCGGGCGTCGTTTCGGCGAAGCGACACGCGCCAATGTCGGACATTTGTTCGCAATCGTCCTTGATAATAAAGTCATCAGCGCGCCTGTTATCCGCGAACCGATCACAGGTGGCAGCGGTGTCATTTCCGGACACTTCACCACGCAATCGGCTCAGGATCTGGCTTTATTGTTGAGGGCAGGGGCCTTGCCCGCGCCGATTAAAATTCTCGAAGAACGCACGGTCGGCCCCGGCCTCGGCGCGGATTCTATCAAGGCCGGAGCGACGGCAAGCCTGATCGGCCTTGCGCTGGTCGTTGTGTTTTTCGTTTTTGCTTATGGCCTGTTCGGCATTTTTGCCAATATCGCCTTGATGTTCAACATCGCCTTGATCTTTGCGATTTTATCTATCCTCCAAGCGACACTTACGCTTCCCGGCATCGCGGGCATCGTCCTGACAATCGGCACCTCGCTCGACGCCAATGTTCTGGTGTTTGAACGTATCCGCGAAGAAATGCGTTTGGGCCGCTCTGTAATCGCCTCAATCGACACGGGTTATGGCCGCGCTTTGTCGGCGATTATCGATGCGAACATGACGACGCTGATAGCATCCATTTTGCTGTTCATCTTCGGCTCCGGCCCGGTCAAAGGCTTTGCCGTGACGCTTAGCATCGGCATCATCACCTCGATTTTCTCGGCGCTGATGATTACGCGTTTGATCGTTGTCTGGTGGATGCGCGCCAAGAAACCGACGGCGATACCGCTTTAATTGTTCAAGGACTGATTTTTAAATGATTGCGGTTACAGAAAACCTGAACCTGACTATTTCCGGGTTTTGTCAGGTGTTGAAGCATACAGCTCCGTCTGGCGTGATTATGACCGTACCTCATGACGGCATTTATGCCGACCAATTTGGTTTTTTTCAAAAAAGAGACAAAGGCGCAGACGGCAAACGCGCCATTCACATGCACGATATAGATGTCTGGCCTATCGTCAACAGCGTGGTCGAGCATGCGCATAATCGCGGAACCTGCATAGATGCGGTTCGCTTTCTGGCACCCAGAATGTATGTCGATGCGAACCGCCCGCTGATACAGAATGCCGATCCTGCAAGCCAGACTGCGCTCGATGACCGCAGACTAATTCCAGCCTATGAAAATTATTATGAATGCATTCGGGAACTGGTAACCCGTTCGGTCGATGCGCGGGGCAAGGATCGCGTTTTATTTATCGACTGCCACGGTTTCGGCAAACAGCCCGATATCGCGCCGCCGGAAGGTTTCGATCTCATCCTCGGCACCGATAACCGCGCGACGATAAAACATAGTCAGATTGACCGGGATTTCGCGGAAGCGATGCGCAATTTCGGCTATCGGGTTTTTCTTCCGGAAAAGAATCCCGTCGGCCCCGGCAAAGACCCCTTCAGCGGCGGCCACACGACAACCCACACGGCAAAAACTTTTGGCGTCGATTGCATGCAGATAGAAATCGCCCAACATTTCCGCACGCGAAATGGCGCGGAAAAG
Source organism: Alphaproteobacteria bacterium (assembly GCA_049697595.1). Classification (GTDB taxonomy): domain Bacteria; phylum Pseudomonadota; class Alphaproteobacteria; order UBA9219; family UBA9219; genus CAIXLI01. The sequence continues at coordinate 20,225 of JBAVWC010000402.1, read as the reverse complement.
GGCCAAGAGTTGGCGCGTCACATAAGCGAATTTCTTGCTCAGCGTTTCGTGGCTTAAAAGCCGACGGCTTTAGTCGTTAGTCGGCTCTGTGCTAACATCGCCGGGCCGTGGCGCGGCTGGACGGGCAGGAGCTGTGCCGGAACGATCATCTTTCAAATGTCTGATGAGTTCATTTCCCCGTTTATTTTTCACCGAGGCCAGAGCTTCGTCAGACCAGAGATATACGCCTTCGCCCGTTTTAGTGCCTAGCTTTCCGGCCTCGACGGCTTGCGTCAAGCGTTCAGGGATGCCTGGGGAGTTAGACAAATGAGGCGCTACATTTTTAAAAATTTCCTGGAAAACATCTTTACCGCCAAGATCGAGGCTTTTAAAAGGCCCCGTTTTTGCCCAACGGCGACCCGGGCCGAATTCGATGACCGTATCGACAGCCTCGGGGGTGGCAATGCCCTCTGCGACGATGTGGTAGGCTTCCCGCAGCAAGGCGAGTTGCAACCTGTTGCCGATAAAGCCCGGCGCTTCCTTGTTCAACAGCACGGGTTCTTTCCCGATTTTTTGCACAAGCTGGAATGCAATATCTGATGTTTCCTGCGACGTATGCTTACCGGGTACAATTTCAACCAGAGGAATCAGGTGGGGCGGATTCCAGAAATGCATAACGACAAACTTATCTTTTCTTTCGACGGATTCGGCAATTTCCGTGGGACTCAGTCCTGAGCTATTGGTTGCAAAAATGGTGTGGGGTGGACAGATCTTGTCTAGTTGAGAGAAAATCTTTTGCTTTGTTGTCAAAACTTCGGCGATAGACTCGATAGCCAAATCCGCTTTCTCGGCGGCTGCTTTCAGGCAAGTTGTCGCTGTAATGCGCGCCATAATGGTGGCATCTGGTTCATGAACAAGACCATGTTGCTGAAGAGTTTTAAGAGCCGACTGAATCTCTCTGATACCGTCCGCGAGTCCTTCGGTGCGGCGCGCATAGAAATTCACATTGTAACCCGCCACAGCAAAACAGAGAGCGGTCCCGGCACCCATCGCCCCGGCGCCAATAGCGCAGACAGTTTTTACTTCATCTACATTCATTTTGTTCTCCCGCAAAAATAGGTGCTTCTGAAATTATTATACGGCGCGCTTGGTGTGCTCGATTGGATAGGAATCCTTTTGTTCGAAATCTTTTTTGAGATGTTCGAAGAGCGCATTTTCGCGTTGCTTGCCAATCGCAGCCAGTTTGTCGGCTGGCCACGGATAGATGCCTGCTCCCGTTTTTCCGCCGAGCTTTCCTTCTTCTACAGTCTTTTCCAGAAGAGGAGGAATGCCGGTGTCGTTGCATAAATCGGGGCCCAGATAGCCGAAGATTTTTTTGAAAACGTCGAGGCCGCCCAAGTCCGCGCTCTTCAACGGGCCTGTTTCCGACAGGCGGCGACCCAAACTATATTCGACAACCGTGTCGACATCCTCAGGGCTGGCAATGCCCAAATTGACGATATGAAGCGCTTCACGCAAAATGGCGGCCTGAATTCTGTTGCCGACAAAACCCAATGACTCCCGCTTCAACGGCACGGGTTTCTTGCCGATCTTGCGCAGAATATGGCAAGCGACATTCACCGTTTCTTCCGACGTATGTTTACCGGGAACAACTTCAACCAATGGGATCAACTGCGGCGGATTCCAGAAATGCATAACGACAAATTTGTCTTTTCTCTCGATAGCCTCGGCAATATCCGTGGGGCTTAAGCCCGAAGTATTGGTTCCGAAAATTGTATGCGAAGGACAGATTTTGTCTAACGCCGCGAAGATTTTTTGTTTGATTTCCAAAACCTCAACGACGGATTCTATCACCAGATCTGCGCCACTTCCCGCTTCTTCCAGTTTGGTGGTCGTTCTAATGCGCGCCAAAATGGCGGGTATTTCCGATTTTTGAATAAGGCTATGTTCCTGATAAGATTCCAGCGCCGCCTGAATTTTCTTCATGCCGCTTTGCAGGCTTTCCTCGGTGAGGTCGTACAATCGCACGTTATAACCGGCCATTGCAAAGCAAGCGGCGGTGCCCGCACCCATTGCTCCGGCTCCGACAGCGCAGATATTCTTTATATTCTCGATAGGCATCTTATTCCCCACAAACGTGAAATTTGAGGGGAAACTAATCGGGTGCCGTCTGATCCGCAAGCATAATTAATAGTTTCAAACCCTCTTCAACCGCTGCAAACCTGATCTTTTCGCGGTTTCCGCTGAAATTGCATTTATAATGCATAACGGTACCCTGCCGCGTGGCAAAGCCGAAATAAACCAACCCTACGGGTTTATCCTCGCTTCCGCCGTCGGGCCCGGCAATGCCGGTGACCGATACGGCGATATCCGCATGCGAAAATTCCAACGCTCCACGTGCCATTTGCGCGGCGACTTCGGGGCTGACCGCGCCGAATTGCGCCAATGCCAGATTATCCACGCCAAGGACTTCGACTTTCGCATCGTTGCTATAGGTGATAAATCCGCGATCGATCACCGCCGAAGAACCCGGCACTTCCGTCAAAGCTCCCGCGATCAATCCACCCGTGCAGGATTCCGCCGTAACAATTTTGAACTTCTCCGCCGCATAAGCGGAGATAACTTTATGTGCAAGTTCGTTGATTGCGGAAGGAAACATTATCAACCGGGAAATCTGACAGTTGCAATCGCTTGTGCCGCGATGCCTTCGCCGCGCCCGGTGAAGCCCAGCCGTTCGGTTGTTGTCGCTTTGATGCTGACTCGCGTCGGTGCAATTTCAAGCAATTCTGCGACGCGCTTGACCATCGCTTCGCGGTGCGGGCCGATTTTCGGGGCTTCGCACATCATTGTGATATCGACATTGGCGATAATGCCGCCGCGTTCCGAAACCATTCCGACGACATGACGCACAAAATGCGCGCTGTCCTTGCCTTTCCATTGCGGGTCGGAAGGGGGAAAGTGCGAGCCAATATCGCCCGCGCTGATCGCACCCAAAATCGCATCGACCAAAGCATGTAAACCGACATCGGCATCGGAATGTCCTTCGGCCTTGAAATCATGCGCAATGGAAACGCCGCAGATAATAATGTGGTCGCCGGGAATAAGACGGTGAACGTCAAATCCCATACCTGTGCGTATATCGCCATAGTTATGGCCCAGCAGGCGGGCGGCGCGGTCGAGATCGTCGGGATTGGTGATTTTCATATTGTCCGGATTGGAAGGAACGAGGGTTACGGTTATGCCCGCTTTTTCGGCAACGGCGGCATCGTCGGTCAATTGTGAGCCCGCCGCCGCGCGATGCGCGACAAGAATATCGTTGAAGTGAAAAGCCTGCGGCGTATGCGCCTGCCACAAATTCGCGCGGTCTATCGTGGTGATAATCGCTGTGTCATTGCCGCGCTTCAGCGTATCGACCAATGGCTTGGCCGCAATCGCGCCTTTGGCATTGTCCAGAGCGCGGCGCACATCGGTGATTGTCGCGATGTCGATCAAAGGCCGCGCGGCGTCGTGGATCATGACGAAATCAGGCAGGGTGCCTTTGGCTAAAGCCTCCAGCCCCAAATGCACGCTTTCCTGCCGCGAATTGCCGCCCGCTATCGGTTCGGGCAAGCCCAGATCGCCGACAGCCGCGTCATACATCGCGCGGTGATCGGGGTTAATCACCACGCGCACGCTATCGATATGCGGATGATTAAAGAACGCAAGGACGCTGCGGCGCAAAATCGCCTCGCCGCCAAGATCGTGATACTGCTTGGGAAGCGATCCGCCAAACCGCGACCCCGTTCCGGCCGCGACGATAAGAGCTGTGCAAAGTGGCATGTGAACCCGTCAAAGAAACTATCCGCAGAACTTAAAGGCCACTGCCCGGAATGCAAGGTTTTCGTCGCGATACTGCCAAATTAACTATGTGCCAGCGGCTAAAATCGTTGAATTTTGTCAAAAACCCGCATTTCCCTTGATGCAAGTTTTGGAGAAACCCCCCAAATCCGGTACAATCCACCCGTAGAAAGAAGTAATATTTTGGAGAACTCCAATGGGCTCAAAAGTCAAAGAAATGGAATTCAGGGAATTTGCGGCTTATATGCTTACGCGCTCGTTGGAATATAAAGTGATCGCGCATCTCCCGTCTGCGTTAATCAGCGACGAATTTAAACATCTGAAATACGCCTTCTGGGCGGTTAAGAACGAACCCGCGTTTAACGCTAATATCAATATGCTCGACCAGCATATCGACCATATTGTCACCCGTTATGGTAATTTCAGTACCCTCGCATGCAATGCTTTTAAAACAGAAATCGCAATCGACCGTGAAATCCTCACGCAGCGGACGAAAGATTTTAATGTCGCTTTCAACGGTCTTTGCCGCACACTCTTCGATGTCCTTGTGAAAGGAAATCGCCGTCCTTTGTGGCTTGTGCAAAATATGCCGAACATATCCCCGCTTGTTAAGGGTAGAGTCATCGAGCAGACAAAGCAGGTCGTTGCCAATATGCAAGCCGTCGTCAGCGAGTATGAGCAAGTGCTTCATAAAACGATCGACCAATCCGAATTGGTAAGCGCCAAGGGTATTGCAAGGCCAAAGGGTGATACGGAAAAGGCTCTGGACTACGACGCGTGCACTTTGGATCTTTTTATGCTTGGGCGAGGCGTTCCAAAAGCCGCCTCGGCCTTAAACCTGCCCCCGGTTCCTCAGGCGTAGCCGATAATTGCCTATATTAGGCAACGGCTGTCCCGCATTTTAACCGTGTAAAACCGTAATTATCGTTTTTTACTTTCATGCCCGGCGTGTATAACTGTGCAGGCAACGTATATTTAAACGAAATTATTGGAGAAAATGATGACTAACGCTAACAAGTCAAATCCAGCTTTGGAATTTTTAGATAATCCTATTTCCGTTAACAGTGGGTTCCTGAAGGTCGCACGCAAGATGAGCGATTTTTATTGGGAGGTTCAACTTCATTGCGCCGAGAACAAACTCAATGCGCCTGATGCCGCTACGGAGGCGTTCAGGCTCGCCCACGTGCAATGCCGTGAGATCATGAATGTTCAACTGGGCGACCTGCAACGTACCGACAAAACGAAACTGATTTTCTCGAAGCTAGCCGAGGCTGAACAGGTGCTTAAGGCTGCTGCTGTTCCTTATGTTAAAACAGTAATTGAAAATTATGCAGACAATCGGGCTCTATGCGAAAATGGCCGGAATCTTTTATCCGAATTCGAAACCCCAGCACCGCGTGAATTGTCAGACTTTAAAAGATGGCCTTCCGGGCTCGCTATGGGCTATTAATTTTTTGGAGTAAGAGGCATATCTTGAGTGGTCAACGTAAATTTAATCTAACTGAAGGAGAGTAATGATGGCTGAGATTGATGATAAGAAGTCAGACTTTTTAGAAGCCGCTTATTCCGATAAGGATGAAAATAAATCGCTTGTTAACAAGATTTTTGTGTTTAAGCGCGCACATTTTGCCGCAGCCCGCAGCGCTCATAGTGTGGCGGGTATTCCTCTGGATAAAGGGATTAGAGATGCGTGGTTCGCGGTCGATAATGCCATTGTGAGGTGCAAACAAGTCAGAACGCCTCATCCATCCACTATAATGACTGCTGTTAAGGATCCCGCGCTTTTGAACGGGCTCGTCTCGAATGTCACTGAGGCCGATCAGGCTTTGAAAGCTGCCTCTGCACGTTATGTGCAGACTGTCATTGAGGCAGAGCCAAAAAATGCCGAGTTGTGCGCAAGAGGCCAGAAGTTTTTATCTGAACTGGGAGCCCCCACGATTCCTGGTTCGCCGAACGCAAGACAACAGCCTCCTGCGCTTGCCGCAGGTGGTTAATTTTGCCGGGATAGCGGCACAAGGACAGTTGCCTATTTTTTGGCAATGTTATACTTGACATACCCAGTCCTTTGAATCATACTGGATTCATAAGGAGAAACACCATGTCTGTACTAAACGAAAAACACTTCCACGATGAAGCCGCCGCCTACAAATGGGTTGAATCCCGTGTTTGGGCTAATGGCGTTGTTTGCCCCCATTGCGGCAGCGTGGATCAAAGCTATGCCCTGAAGGGCAAAACCACCCGCATCGGCCTGAAGAAGTGCGGCGAATGCCGCAAGCCTTTCACCGTCAAAGTCGGAACTATCTTTGAAGATAGCCATGTGAAAATGCACATCTGGTTACAGGCGATCTTTTTGATGTGTTCGAGCAAGAAGGGCATTAGCAGCAACCAGCTTCATCGCACCCTTGGCGTTACCCTTAAAACCGCTTGGTTTATGTCGCACAGAATCCGCGAAGCTATGAACAGCGGCGGCGGTCTTGAACCTATGGGCGGCGAGGGCAAGCCCGTTGAAGTTGACGAAACCTACATCGGACGTAACAGCCTACGCAAGAAAGGCGGCGGTGGCGGTCGTCATAAGAATGTTGTTTTTGCTATGGTAGAACGTGGCGGCGAAATGCGCTCCCATCATGTGCCGGATGCCAAAGCAGCGACTATTGCGCCCATTATGGTTGCCAACATCCATCCAGACACCCCGCTTATGACCGATGAAGCCTCTCAGTACAAAACCGTAGGCAAGAACTTCAAGAGCCATGAAGTCGTGCAGCACAGCCTTGATGAGTATGTACGGGGCGATGTGACCACTAACAGCATTGAAGGCGCGTTCTCAGTCTTTAAGCGTGGCATGAAGGGCGTTTATCAGCATTGCAGCGAGAAGCACCTTCATCGCTATTTATCTGAATTTGATTTCCGGTATAATGCTCGTATCGCCCTCGGCGTTGACGATGCCATGCGCACCGAAAAAGCGGTGTGCGGTATCGTCGGCAAGAGATTGACTTATCGAACAACTGCTAGAGGATAAACCCCATTGGATAAAAAACCCAAAAAAGCTCGGTCGTCCAAAAAGAAAGACGGGCAGCTAGAGCGTTTCAAGGCGAAAGCTAAAGAACTTGGCGCAGACGCAAGCGGCGAGGCGATGGAACGCGCATTCAAAAAAATAGTGCCAAATAAATCAGTAAGTTAGTTAATGTGTTGATTCACAAAGAAGAATCGTCTAGATTAGACATATGCATCTTACCGAATCAGCCATAGCCGCCGTTGAAAAAGTCAAAAACGGAAAGTTTCCTGTGCACATTGTTAGTGTCGCGCAAGAGCACGGCATTGGCGTTTTTGGTGATCCTAATTATCCAAATGATGGTAATGGGCATATTGAATTAAGACCCGATAGATCTCTTGCAATAATTGTGAATATTAAACAATCGCCTGAACGACAGCGCTTCACTATTGCTCATGAAATAGGTCACTTTTTCATGGATATGGATTATCTTGCCGAGCACAAATATATCGATAGAGATGGGGATGCTTCAGACCCTAGTTACAGAAGGCGAGAACGCCGTGCGAACGAATTTGCTGCTTCCATTCTCATGCCAGAAGAAGCTTTTATTGCGCAATGGATAGCCCTTGGTGATTTGCAGAAAGTCGCTGATTATTTTGGTGTGTCAAAATCATCCGCACAAGTTCGCGCAGTAATTTTGGGGCTAACGAAAGCGGATTAATGTGCTTCAGCCGATTGATGATAAGCAGCTAGAAGCTGCGCTAAAACACAGTCGTGCCCAAAGAACCGAGGCGCGCAGTGATGCGATCAACAGGCTAATAATACTTCTGTGCAATTCTGCCGCTTATGCATTTATCATCCTTATATTTGCGTGCGTTGCAATCGTCATTGTGTGGTTCATAAATAACTCATGGGTTAGCGATAAAACGATAGCCGTAATCACACTTTTATGTACCCATGTTGTGGCTGGCACGGGTGGATATTTAGGGGCGATGATAAAAAGGACTATAAAATAGTCTCTGCACGAATTAACCGGATCGTGCGAAACAAAAAATCATAAGTGGACAGATTCCCCATAAAAATGCATAATACAAATGCACAACGACGCCGCTCTGATGGAAAGAGGGGACGCCGTTGCTCCTTACCCTTGTGGAGGGGGCAGGTAGGCCGATCTGGACGGGTCCGTCAAGACCGCCAGAACCAGCCGAAAGGTCATGTTGTCATGTACCGCCTTCCTTTCTTTTCATGGTTAAGCCGTACGCGGTTGTTTTGCAGACTGTTGCGTACAGCATCTTGAAACTTATTCATCGGCTGATTCCTCGTCTTGGGGGTCAGCCGATTCTATTTCTGCATCATCATTTTTTGATTTCTTGTTTTTAATCTTTTCGTACCATTTAGTTAGACCGTAATCGCCATTAGGCAGCCTGTGAAAAATAGCAGTCTGCTTACGCATCGCCCCACGCACAACGGTGATGGAATTGGTTTCCACCGTTGAATCAAAAGCAAAGCCGCCCTTTTTAAGGGCCTCGTACACATCTCTCGCAGAGGCTGGCCCCAGATTTGCCACCTTTCGCATATCAAGGTATTCCCGCGCTGCGGTGATTACCGACTTTCCATAGAAAGTGTCGGCTTTGATCGACCCAATTGTCTGCCCGGAGGCTGCTTGAGTATTTTGGTAAAGCGGCTCAATTCCTGCGTGTACGCACAGCGCGTTGATCGTATTTTTAGTTTCAATTATTTTACGCTCTTGTTCGGCGAGAACTTTTTTAAGAGCGTCAATGGCTGGTTGATATTCCTGACTCACATCGCACCTCTAATGGGATTTGCTATCCTTAGAATCGAGAATAGCACAGCATCGCACAAGAGTCACCATACAATGTTTGTTGCGACACAGGTTAATGCTAACTTAATGTCAATCATAACAAACACCTAATATAACGCATTGTATTTGCTTGATTATTAAAAGTGCTTATTTAGCGTGACGCTAATTAATTAAAACTATAATCCCAATATGGGTACGTGAAGTATAACATTGCCTATTTTTTAGGCAACTGCTATACCCGCTTTTATGCACGGAAAACCCCAAATATCGCCTCGGCTGAAGCCGATTAAAATCGGCGCGTTGACGCTTGAAAATCCTGTCATTCTCGCGCCGATGTCGGGCGTTACTGATATGCCGTTTCGCCGTCTTGTCAAAAAATTCGGCGCAGGGCTGGTGGTGTCGGAAATGATCGCGTCTCAGGCGATGATCCGCGAATGCCGCAAGACGATGCAAATGTCGCAACGCGCGCCCGACGAAGGCGTTATGGCGGTGCAGATCGCCGGATGCGAACCCGATGTTATGGGCGAAGCCGCCAAGCTGAATGAAGATCGCGGCGCGGATATCATCGACATCAATTTTGGATGCCCAGTCAAGAAAGTCGTCAACGGGCATGCCGGTTCCGCTTTGATGCGCGATGAAGTTCACGCCGCGCGCATTCTGGAAGCGACCGTTAAAGCGGTCAAAGTTCCGGTGACGCTGAAAATGCGTATGGGCTGGAATCATGAAAGCATGAACGCCCCACGCCTCGCGAAAATCGCCGAGGAATGCGGCATTCAGATGATTACGATCCACGGACGCACACGTTGTCAGATGTATGAAGGCCACGCCGATTGGGCTTTTATTCGCAACGTCAAGGAGGCGATCACAATTCCCGTCATTGCTAACGGCGACATCTGCGAATTCGCCGATGTGGACAGGGCGTTGGAATTATCGGGCGCCGACGGCGTTATGATCGGACGCGGAGCCTATGGCAAGCCGTGGTTTTTGCAACAAACAATTGATTACCTGCGCGACGGCGTTGTTTCGGCAGCGCCCACGCTGCACCGCCAGTTCACGGTTTTGCTGGAACATTTCGACGCGATGCTGGTGCATTACGGCACCAGCGCGGGCTTGCGCATTTCGCGCAAGCATGTCGGCTGGTATTCCAAAGGTCTGACTAATTCGTCGGAATTCCGCGCCACGGTCAACAACACCGACGACGCCGAAAAGACCCGCGAACTCATCAAGAATTTTTATATGACGCGGTTAGAGGCGGAGTCATGAGCGCCAAAGGACTCGCCGCCAGCGTCGAACGGCATTTGCGCGATTATTTCGCCGCGCATGAAAACGGCTTGCCCTGTTCCGGCCTTTATGAGCGCATTTTGCAGGAAATCGAAAGGCCTTTGCTGAGTATCACTCTGGCGGAATGTCGCGGCAACCAATTGCGCGCGGCGGAATTGCTGGGGCTGAACCGCAATACGTTGCGCAAGAAAATCCGCGATTTGGGTTTGGAGACAGGCCGCGCGCGTAAAAATCGGGGCGATGCGGCGAATGATTGACCGCCAGCACATCAACGAACAATTGCAGCGTTTCGCCAAATGGGCGATCCACACGCGGCTGCGCGATAAACTGATTATCGCGCTGGTGATCGCTGCCGTCGCTTCGGGCCTCGCCACTTATGCCGCGATGACACAATCGCCTTTCTTCGGCGACGATCCGACGACGATCATGATTCTTTCGTTGCTTGATCTGGGCTTCCTCGTTCTGCTCGGCACCGTCGTTACGCACCGTCTTTATACGATATGGAAACGTCGGCATCGGAATATTGCGGGATCAAAGCTGCAAATCCGGATGATCAGCGTTTTCACGCTTCTTGCCGTCGCGCCTGCGATGCTGGTGGTGATGTTCGCGGCGGGATTTTTCTACTTCGGCGTTGAAACCTGGTTTTCCAATCATGTGCGTACGTCGCTGAATGAATCGCTGGAAGTCGCGCAAGCCTATCTCTCCGAACATAAACAAGTGCTGCGCGCCGATGCGCTGGCAATGGCGAATGATTTGAACCGCAACGCCGCGCTGTTGTCGCAAGACCCCGTGCGTTTCAACGAGGCGGTTTCTTCCCAAGCCTATTTGCGCAACCTGACCGAAGTTCTTGTGTTCGACGGTTCGGGCAAAATTCTGGCGAGATCCGGCCTGACATTCGCGCTGACCTTTGAACCTATCACCGACGAAATGCGCGCGCGTGCTGCGCAAGGCGATGTCGTGCTTCTGGTCAGCGATAATGATGACCGCGTGCGCGCGCTTTTGCGGTTGGATAATTTCGTCGATACTTATTTATTTGTAGGCCGCCCCGTCGAACCGAAAGTTCTCGCGCATATGGCAACGACGCAAAAAGCGGTCAATGAATATAAGCAATTGGAGGTGAAGCGTTCCGGATTGCAGATAACAATCGGCCTTATCTTCGTCGTTGTCGCATTATTGCTGCTTCTCGCCGCCGTCTGGTTCGGGGTCAATTTTGCAACGCGCCTCACGCGGCCTATCGGCAATCTTATCAACGCGGCAGACCGTGTGCGCGGCGGCGATCTTACGGCGCGCGTTAGTGAATCTTCGAGCGAAGGCGACGACGAACTTGAACTTCTCGCCCGCGCCTTCAACCGCATGACCAGCCAGTTGGAAGCGCAACGCTCCGACCTTATCGACGCCAATCGCCAGCTCGATTTCCGCCGCCGTTTCAGCGAAGCGGTTCTGTCGGGCGTTTCGGCGGGCGTTATTGGTCTCGACCCGCGGGGCACTATTAATTTGATGAATGCGTCGGCGGCTGGTTTCTTCGGCCTCGACGATACTGCGTTGTTCAACGGCCAGCCTCTCGCGGCGTTATCGCCGGAAATCCAAAGCCTGATCGAGCAATTGCCGCGTGGTGATGCTTTGAACAACGGCCAGATCGAAATTCGTCGCCCCAATCAGCCGACGCGAACGATCCTTGTGCGCGTGTCGTCCGAACGCGCGGAAACGGAAACCAAAGGCTATGTCGTTACCTTCGACGATGTTTCCGATCTGCTTTCCGCGCAACGCAAAGCCGCGTGGGCCGACGTTGCTCGCCGCATCGCGCATGAAATCAAAAACCCGTTGACGCCGATCCAGCTTTCCGCCGAACGTCTGCGTCGCAAATATGCGAAAGAAATCACCACCGATCCCGAAGTTTTCCTGACCTGCACCGACACGATTGTGCGCCATGTCGATGACATAGGTCGTATGGTCGATGAATTCTCGGCCTTTGCCCGCATGCCCTCGCCGGTGATGAAGGAACATGAACTCAAGGACGTTTGCCGCCAGACCTTATTCCTGCAAAGCAGTAGCCGTGGCGATATAACCTATACGCAAGCCATTCCGTTTGACGCCTGTATAGCAGAATGCGACGCGCGCCAAATCGCGCAGGCGCTAACGAACTTGTTGAAGAATGCGGCGGAAGCCATTGATGCGCGCAACCCTCCGCTCGAAGGCGTGTTGCCGCAGGGCAAAATCCATATGCGGTTGGAAACGGACGAAAACGCCGTGACGCTGGCGGTTGAAGATAACGGCAAGGGTCTGCCGGTTGAAGAACGCAACAATCTTGCCGAACCCTATGTTACGACGCGTAAAAAAGGAACCGGGCTGGGGCTTGCAATCGTCAAGAAGATTATGGAAGACCACCACGGCAACCTCGTGCTGGAAGACAAAGCAGGGGGCGGGGCCGTCGTTAGCCTGATTTGGCCGCTCCACCAGCCCAAAGCGGAAACTTTGTCGCCCCCCAACGAATCTGATACTGTTCCGAGCAACGCGCCGGTTATCAAAACGGCCTAAGGAGTTTCAAAGAAATATGGCATCGCCAATTAAAGACAAAGGTTTGATTAGTGACATTCTCGTCGTCGATGACGAAGCCGATATTCGCGCTCTCATCAAGGGTATCCTCAACGACGAAGGATTGTCGGTGCGCGAAGCCGCGAATGCCGACGAAACGCTCAAAGCAATCGACGCGCGCAAGCCGAGCCTCGTCATCCTCGACATCTGGCTTAGCGGAAGTACGCTGGACGGCATGCAGATTTTGCAACGCATTCGCCGCGATTATCCTCTGATGCCGGTTATCATGATAAGCGGTCACGGCAATATCGACACAGCCGTCTCCGCGATCAAAATGGGCGCTTACGATTTTATCGAAAAGCCGTTTAAATCCGACCGCCTGATTTTACAAGTTCAGCATGCTTTGGACGCCGCGCGTTTGAAACGCGAAAATCAGGAATTGAAATTCCGCGCCGGTGCCGATAATGAAATCATTGGTAAATCCTCGGCGATCAGCCAGGTGCGCCAGATCATCGAACGCGTCTCGCCCACGGGCAGCCGCGTTTTGATCTCCGGCCCTTCGGGTTGCGGCAAGGAAGTCATCGCCCGCGCTCTTCACCGCCAATCGCGCCGCGCGGAACAGCCTTTCATTGTTATCAATTGCGCGATGATGGCTCCCGATCAGCTTGAAATGGAATTGTTCGGCACCGAACACGGCGTGAATACCGGCAGCCGAAAAATCGGGATGTTCGAACAAGCCCACGGTGGCACGCTTTATCTCGACGAAGTCGGCGACATGCCGCTGGAAACGCAAAGCAAGATCGTCCGTATTTTGCAGGAACAAGTCTTTACCCGCGTCGGCGGCACCACGCGCGTGGAAGTCGATGTGCGCGTTATCGCCAGCAGCAGCGGCGATCTGCAAATGGAACTGCAAGCCGGAACGATACGTCAGGATCTTTACTACCGCCTCAGCGTCGTGCCGATCAAAGTTCCGGCGCTGGCCGAACGACGCGAAGACATTCCAGCGATTGCCGAACATTTCATTGCTCGTGCAGCAGAAGCCTCAGGCATCGCTTTGCGCACGCTCGGCGAAGACGCAATGGCCGCCTTGCAAGCCTATGACTGGCCGGGCAATGTGCGCCAGCTTCGCAACGCGATGGAATGGGTTTTGATTATGGCTCAGGGCAACACGTGCGACGATATCCGCGCCGATATGCTGCCGCCTGAAATTACATCTTCCGCTCCCGGCGTCCTGCGTTGGGAAAAAGGCGGCGAGATCATGAAGCTGCCGCTTCGCGATGCGCGTGAAATGTTCGAACGCGAATATCTGCTGGCGCAAGTTACGCGCTTCGGCGGCAATATCTCGCGCACCGCCAGCTTCATCGGCATGGAACGCTCGGCCTTGCACCGCAAGCTGAAACTCCTCGGCGTTCACGGCAGCAGCAACGAAAACAGCATGATTGTTTCGGAAACCGTCAGTTGATGAACAAAAGTCTGCCGCGCGCCGTCATTTTCGATTGGGATAATACGTTAGTCGACAGCTGGGAAGCGATTGCCGAAGCGATTAATTACGTTCGCGCCCGTTATGGCCTGCCCACGTGGGATATGGCCGGCATCATTGCGAACTGCACGCGCTCGGCGCGGGAAAGTTTTCCCGATTGGTTCGGTGATAAATGGCAATCGGCCTGGACGGAATATTACGCCTATTTCGAACAAACACGCGCCCGCATGGGGCTGCACCCGGTCAAAGGCGCGGGCGATGTTCTGGCGTGGCTCTATGAAAATAAAATTCCGATGCTGGTTGTCAGCAACAAATCGGGCGAATATTTGCGGCAGGAGGCGGATCAGCTCGGTTGGCATAAATATTTCATGTCGATTGTCGGCGCACACGACGCCTCCCGCGATAAGCCCGCGCGCGAACACGCCGATCATGCGCTGAAACTCGCGGGGTTGGAAGGCGGCGTGGATATCTGGTTCGTCGGCGACAGCGAGGCCGACATTGCCTGCGCCCGTAACGCGAGCCTTACGCCGGTTTTGATCGGAAACCGCGAGTATGCTAAAAAACTGGGGGTCGATATAGTAGTCGCCGATTGCGCCGAGCTTCTGGAATTGCTAAGCGAAACGCATCGCGCTATCGCATAAGAAAAAAAAGAAAGTATCCAATGACCGCCTCCAAGCAAAACCTTCAAGATTCCTTTCTCGCTCATTTGCGCCAGCAAAAAATTCCCTCGACCGTGTTTCTGGTCAATGGAGTCAAGCTGCAGGGTTTCATCACCCAATGTGATACGTTCTCGCTTCTGCTGCAACGCGAGGCTCATGTGCAGTTGGTTTATAAACACGCGATTTCGACGATTATGCCCAACGCCACGATCCAACTTTTTGAGGGTGATGCGCCTCAAGACGCGGAAGCATGACGGAAGCCGATCCCAAAGAAGCCTTTACAGACGTATCGGGCATGCGCCACGGCGACCGCGCGCTGGTGCTGAATCCTGTTCTGAAATCAGATCGCACGCGCCGCATCGATGACGGGGCTTTGGAAGAAACAATAGGCCTCGCCAACGCGATCGATTTGCAGGTTATTCTCGCCGCGACCGTGAATCTGGCCAAAACGATACCCGCGACTCTTTTCGGCAAAGGACAGGTCGAAAATTTTGCGCAGGCGGTTGAGGAGAACAAAATCATCCTCACCGTCGTCAATCACGAACTGACGCCGATCCAGCAACGTAATCTGGAAACGCGGCTGAAATGCAAAGTCATCGACCGCACCGGGTTGATTTTGGAAATTTTCGGCGACCGCGCCCGTACGCGCGAAGGTATGCTGCAAGTCGAACTCGCCGCGCTGAATTACCAGAAATCGCGGCTCGTGCGTTCGTGGACGCATTTGGAAAGGCAGCGCGGCGGCTTCGGCTTCCTCGGCGGCCCAGGTGAATCGCAGTTAGAGCTTGATCGCCGCCTGATTACAAACCGTATCCTGCGGCTTAAAGAAGATCTTGACCAAGTACGCCGCACGCGCGGCCTGCAACGCGAAGCGCGCCAGCGCGCCGAGCATCCGACGGTCGCGCTGGTCGGTTATACGAACGCCGGAAAATCGACGTTGTTCAATCGCCTGACAGGAGCCGATGTTCTGGCGAAGAATATGCTGTTCGCGACGCTCGACCCAACGATGCGCGGGATGAAATTGCCGGGAGGGCGCGAAATCATCCTCTCTGACACTGTGGGATTCATTACCAATCTGCCGACGCATCTTATCGAAGCCTTTCGTGCGACTTTGGAAGAAGTGCAAATGGCCGATGTTATTTTGCACATCCGCGATATCTCGCATCCGGAAACGCGCGATCAGCGTGACGCGGTTATGGAAATTCTCGCCGATCTCGGCATCGGCGCCGACGATGAAAGGCTGATCGAAGTCCAAAATAAAATCGACATTTTGCCGCCCGAAGACCGCAAATTCCTCGCCGCCTATGACGAGCGCATTTCCAAGGAAAGCAGCCACATCATGCCGCTGGAAGGCGTGCGTCCCGAAGCCTTTGGCGGGTTGGTCGGCGTTTCCGCATTGACTGGCGAGGGCATCCCCCGGTTGCTGGATTTGCTGGAAAAACGAATTTCTGCCCGTCACCGTCCTTATGAAATCAGCATTTCCCTTTCCGACGGCGCGGCGTTATCGTGGCTTTATGCCCACGGTAAAATCGTGGAACGCCGCGACACGAAAACGAAAGCCCATTTACAAGTAGAGCTCGCCGCCGCCGATTACGGGCGGTTCGCCAGCAAGTTTGGAAAAATAAAATGAAAATAGATACCGCCGCCGTAGAAAAAATTATCAAGGAAGTCGCCGCGACTGAGATCATGCCGCGTTTTAAGAATCTGGTCGCAGGAGATATCGAAACTAAAGCCGATAAAAGCTCGGTAACCGTTGCCGACAAAGCGGCAGAAGCCGCGCTGATTGTGAGCCTGACAGCGGCATTCCCCGGCAGCGTCGTCGTCGGCGAGGAAAGCTTTGCCAAAGATCCCCTGATACTGTCGCATTTCGGCGGCGAAGAGGATGTATGGGTGATCGACCCGATAGACGGCACCCGCAATTTCATCTCCGGCAATCCCGAATTCGCGGTCATGATCGCCTTGATGCGCCGCAAGCAAACGATAGGGGCGTGGATTCACGATCCCAATTCTGGCGATACGTTAATGGCGGAACTCGGCGGCGGTGTCTGGTTGCGTAATCATAAAATGCGTCTGGCGGGGCAGGACCCCACCGTTCCGACAATCGGCTTGGCCGGATGGCAGCTCAGAAAATTTCTCGCTCGTCCGGAAATCGCCGCGACCATTCCCGGTTTTCCTCCGCTTGAACCCAGCTCTGCCGCCGCGTTCGACTACGCGCGGCTTTTCACTGGTGACGAGCTTTTTGCCAAAAGCCTGTTCCCCCGCGCCAGCTTCCTTGTCACTTATCGGCACGCTATGCCGTGGGATCACCTGTCCGGCCTTATGATGTTGAACGAGGCGGGCGGGTATAGCGCAGACTGGTCGGGCCAGCCTTACGTCGCCGAAACCCCGAATAAAGGGTTGATGTCCACGGCAGATCGCCCCACTTGGGATCGATTGCATGCTCTGCTCAAAGCCCCCTTCATGTCTCCCGATGTGCCGTAATCAGCCGTTGATGATTTTATTGCGGTAGGAGTTCTTGTTGTGGCCCATTTCCGGCTCGGTCGGACGTTCTTATGGGGCACCCAAAGGGTGGGCGAATCAAAGAATATATCAGGTTATGAGCCTGTATAAGCTGCTTGCGAAAGTGTGCATCCCACTTTTTGTTGCTTGTCATTGGGCTCTCTTTGCCTATCAGTCCATTTTCACGGCTATAAAATTGACAGAAAAGCTTAATTTTTTCAGCCTCAGTGAGCACCGTTCTCCGTTGAAAGCCCCCGCTGACGGTAGTGTTTATCAAGGTAATTGTCCCCTCGTCTTCAATAATGAATTTTACAGCGAATTCTTGTGGCAGCTCTTTGTCGTCCGATTCAGCTATCATCGTAATTGTAAGGGCGTTCTTGCTTAGTAATGGTTTAAGAACATAATCGTTGTTTTTAGGAGTCAGTTCTAACGCTTTATAAATGGCTTCTGCCACTTTGCCGCCGTGAATTTCGACAGAGTCCGCCTGGGGTTTCATTCAAATTTTCCAATATCAGTTTAAAAATACGATTCCGAAGATAATCTAAAACATCTGAAACTAAAAGAAACATTCAGCTAACGAATCGGACTGCAAAAGAGCCGGAATCTGTCGTCACGACAGAGAATCAGGTGATTCTGTGCGTGTTTCACCCAATTTTTTCCTATAACGGCACAAACAACTCCAATTGAGGCCAAAATAACGTTATTTTTTGAGTGGCTTCACCGTATTTGGGGGGCGTTCTCCTCTTTATTGCCAATCTGTTCTCTTTTTTAAGCCGAAAAAGAGCTCTTTTCGCAGCATCGTTGCAATATCAGAATAAAAACAGAGTCTTGTGGATAACTCTTGCCACATAACGTCAGAAAGGGCTGTTTTTCGCGTAAAATACCCTCAAATGACGCCTAAATAAGAGTTTGCTGGACACAAAGACAAAAAGATTCATAATTTCAAAATATTAGAACGTGTTCTTAAACCACTTAATCCTGAACCTCAGAAGCGGGCGAATCATGACAAAACCGACCCTTTATATCGACGGCGAAGCTGGAACGACTGGTTTGGAGATCCGCAAAAGGCTTGAAGGGCGCACGGACATAGAAATCATCAGCATCGCGCCCGACAAACGCAAAGACGCCGCCGAACGTAAAAAGCTCCTCAACGAATGCGACCTCGCCATTTTGTGCCTGCCCGACGATGCCGCGCGCGAAGCGGTCGGCCTGATCGAAAACCCTAATACTCGAGTTCTGGATGCCAGCACCGCCTATCGCACCGCTCCCGGCTGGATTTATGGGTTTCCTGAATTGGAGGCCGATCAAGCCGACAAAATCCGCAATGCCAAACGCGTCAGCAATCCGGGGTGTTATCCTACCGGAGCCGTCGCCCTCATTCGTCCTTTGGTCGATGCCGGGGTTATTCCGGCCGATTACGGTCTGACGATCAATGCCGTGTCCGGCTATTCCGGCGGCGGCAAGGAATTGATCGCTCTGTGCGAAAACAAGGACGGCGGGGAAAAGGCGGCGGCTTTTTGCCTCTATGGCCTCGACCAAAATCATAAACACCTCCCCGAAATGCGCATGCATAGCGGATTGAGTCAGGAGCCGATTTTCCTTCCGTCATATAGCAGCGCGTTTTATCGCGGCATGCTGGTGACGATTGCTTTGCGCCTGAAAGACCTGTCTCACCGCGCAGGCAAACCAGTTGTTGCGGAAACGGTGCTCCTTTTGCTCGCCGCGCGTTATGAGGGGCAGAAATATGTGCGGGTCGAGCCTTTGCAAACCAAACTGGAAAAAGGTTATGTCCTGACGCCTTCGGCGCAAAATGAAACCAATAATCTGCAACTGCGCGTTTTCTCGAACGAGGAAAAAGAAACCGTGATCCTCACAGCATGTCTCGACAATCTCGGCAAAGGCGCATCAGGCGCGGCAGTGCAGAATGCGGAGATTATGTTGGGGTTAGGGTAAGAGGAATCCGAGTACTAGGAAGTTCAGGCTCGAACCTTCTGGGGTGGATCACAGGTGATGGATATGGGCACTTTTGGGCTAGCAGAGCTTGAATTGTCCTGAATTGTTTTTCCGTACCTTTTCGCCGACCGCCAAGAAATTTGCTTACTTTTGGACTCGTCATCGGTAGCATGACTAGTCTAAACGTGAACTTTTCAACAAGGCGAACATCAAAAAATGGATTTGCTCGAATGAAGAAAAAGAATGTTTTTAAGGCTCTCTCTCTTGTTTTTGGAGCTATGGCTTGCTCAGGCTGTGTGTCCGGCCTTCCCGCCCCTTCAGGAGATGTCTGGAGCTGGGTCTCTGCCACTACTACGCACGGGAATCCGTATTCTGACACAGCTGCACTTGAATCTCACATCAATACAGAATTCAGTTCTCAACTGCCTATGACAGTTAGGCAATTCGAAGAAATGCTTGAATCAGAGCGCTTTGAATGTGGTTGGGCATCCCCTTGGAACTCGCGGCAAGGAGCCACCAACACTCGTGACTGCATATATTTTCAGCGAGGTCCCACTAGTGAGAATGCTTGTTTATCAGGCGAACGAGTTGCGATCTCAATCAGCTACTCTTATACAAATGCAGACCACATATCTATGGTAACGACCTTTAACACTCGAGTGATAATGGGATTAGATGGTGATGCGCATGGATCGGGTATATGTTTTCCATTATAGGTTTTTATTACCTGTAAGGATTTTCTAATCTTACAACAATGCTGCACTTAAGTATTGTTTCGTAATGCGGCGCTTGTAAATATTTGAGCATTATTTTAGGCCGATGCTTTTTCTTCGGCCTTAATCGCATTCCAGATGCGCTCCATTTCGTCGAGCGAGGCGTCGGAGAGGTTGCGGCCTTGTTTGGCGAGTGTTGCTTCGATCCCGCGGAAGCGGCGTTCGAATTTGCGGTTTGTGCGGCGCAGGGCGGACTCGGGGTCGATGTCCAGTTTGCGCGCGAGATTGGCGACGGCAAAGAACACATCTCCCAATTCGTCTTCCAGAAAATCTTTGTCGCACCTTTTAAAGGAGCGCGACTGCTCTGCGCTTTGCGCAACCGCGACTGCGCTGGCTGTGATCTCGGCTTCCAGCTCGCCGATTTCTTCGCGGATTTTGGCGAGAACGTCGCGGGCCTCGGCCCAATCGAAGCCCACGCGCGCGG
>JBAVWC010000401.1:0-4972 GCA_049697595.1 Alphaproteobacteria bacterium | reverse complement strand
ATGGGGCTTTGCCTGGTCTTCTTACAGATTAGCTTCGGATTCGATGAACAGTTTCACCTCGTCGCCCAAATCGGGCAGATAGGCGTTGATGCCGTAATCCGAACGCTTGATCGTCGCGGTCGCGCTAAATCCGGCGGTTTGTTTGCCCATCATATTCTTGCCGATTTTATTGAGCGTGACATACAGCGTCATCGGTTTAGCTACGCCGTGCAAAGTCAGCGTGCCGTCAACCGTCGCCGTGTCCTTGCCGGTCGGCGTTACGCGGGTGCTGATAAAAGTCGCCGTCGGGAAGGACTCCATATCGAAGAACGTTTTCGATTTCAGATGTTCATCCAGCTTTTCGACCCCGGTATAGAGATTGGCGATAGGAATTGTTACGAACAGCTTGGTGTTCTGCGGCGTCTGGTCATCGAGATCCAGCGAGCCTGTAATCAGCGAAAATTTTCCCCACGGATGCGAAAAACCGAAATGGTTGATCGTCCACACCACGGAAGTGTGGTTGGGGTCGATTGCGTATGTGTCGGAGGCCTGCGCCGCCGAAACCGACAGCAACAAACCGGCGATTACCAGACTATTGCGAAGAATGTTTTTCATGGAAGTCTCCTTAAGGGTTACTTGAAGCGCGTGACCAGCGTCGCGACTCGCTGCCCCAGATGTTCTGCGGTTTTCAGGTCGCTGGCAATAGGCCCTTGATCGGGGCCCTGATCGGCGTTCGATTGTGCCATTGCTCCTAAAAAGCTGCCCAGGCGGTTGAGGTCTTCGACCGAGCCCTTGCTGTGATTGTTGCCCGGCAGCAGATCGACACCTGCCCAGAGCATGCCATGTTGTGCGGCAAATACGGCCAGTGTGGTTAGCGTATTCAGTTTGTCGCCGCTTTGGCTCGCCGAATTGGTAAAGCCTGCCGCCAGTTTGTCGACCCATTGGCGATCGTGCCAGATCTTGGAGCTGTCATCCATAAACTTCTTGAAAGGCGCGCTGACGGTACCCATGTATGTCGGGCTGCCGAAGATGATCGCTTGGGCTGTTGCCAATTCGCTCCACGGCACATCGCCGTCCGTCACCGAGATCAGCTTGACGTCGGTTCCAGCGACTGACCGCGCGCCGCGCGCGACGGCTTTGGCTTGTTCGGCGGTGTGGCCGTAACCGCTGTGATAAACGATTGCTACTTTAGGCATGTTGTCCTCCTTTGTGGTTGTAATTGATAACATGGTTATATATAGTAACTATCGGAAGGCTTGCCAAGAAGGCACTTTTTTATTTTATAGTCACAAAAAGGTAACCACATGGCCGCGCGTCAAAAGACACAGGAAGAGACCCGTTGTCCTCTGCGCGAATTGCTGACGCGGTTGGGCGATAAATGGAGTCTTCTGGTTATTCATGCGCTGGCGCGCGCGCCCAAAAACCGCGCCCGCTTTTCGGAAATAAAGCGCGAGATCCAGGGCATTTCCCAGCGCATGCTGACGGCGACTTTGCGCAATCTGGAGCGCGACGGTATTTTGACGCGCGAGATTTTCCCCGTCATCCCGCCGCGCGTCGAATATACTTTGACGAGTTTGGGCAAGGATTTGCTGCATCCGGTGCAATCGCTGGTCGGGTGGGTCGAAGGCCATTGGGAGAAAATCGAAAAAGCGCGCAGCACTTTTGACGCGGCGAAAGGCGAATAATAACTACTCACGCCGCTTTGATATATGCCACAGGATATTCCTGACCGCGCGCGGTTTTCAGTTTGGCCTGCATCAGTTTATGCGCGATGTTTTTGATAAACTTCCGCGAAAAAACCGGCAGTTTGAAGCCGCAGGCATTGAAAACCATTGCCACCAAACGCTCGACATGCTCGGGACGGTAAAGCGGATAGGCGCGCGCCATATAGGCCGATGTATAAGTCGGGCGGTCATAGGGGGCATCCGGCGGCGTATTGGCGGCGTAATAGGCGAAAGCCAATTCATCGTCTTCGGATTCCTGAACGCGGCTCAATCCAATTCTCAACCGCGCTAGGCGGCCCAGTTCTTCCTGCGCCGCATAGCGTTTCAGGTAACTGTGGAATAATTGGTAATGGCGCAATTCGTCGGCGGCGATGCGGCGGCACAGGGCTTTCAACACTGGCTCATCCGTCGCGTCGGCCAAAGCGGTGTAATAAGAACTGGTTCCGGTTTCGACGATGCAGCGGGCGATCAGCTCGCCCATTTTCGATCCGCGTATAGAGGTTTCGGCATCGACATTGATGCGATATCCGGCGGTATAACGCGCAAATGCGCTTTTGAAATCAAAACCCGGATCGGCGCGTTCCGCCCATGCGCCGAGGGCCGTGCCGTGTTGCGTTTCTTCAGCAGACCAGACTAGCATATCCTGACGAAAAGCATCGTCATCGGGAAAAACATTGCCGAGATAGGTCGCATAGTCGCTCGCGTTATACTCGACCAAAGCGGCAGCCTTCACGATCTTGAGAATATCTGCATCGATTTTGTTTGCGTCAAAAAGATGCCACGGCAGATCGGTTGTTTTCCAGGCCTTGTTATGTTCTTTATACATGGATTGATGCCTTGTAAGATATGACGCGTGACGATAGCCGAAGAAAGCGGGCTGGAAAACTTTCGGCGCATGCGGGTTACACAGATGTGCGCGTTTCAGTTTGCGACTCTCTTGGTTGTTTCGGCGGAGAAGTGCATAAAGAATATGTCTTATATTCGAAAGGCTGCGCGATGCGTTTGACTCTAATCTCAATTCTCCTTCTGGTTCTGGCTGCATGCGCCGTTGTGCCGACTACGCCGGGGCCCGAACGTTTAACGCTGACGCCGGGTTCGTTTGACGATCTCGACGGTTGGAAAACGGATGCGCCAGCGGCGGCGCTTGAAGCGTTCCAGCATTCATGCAGCGTGCTTGCCGAAAAACCGGGCACCGCCCGGCTGGGAATTGCGGGCAAAGTTTCTGCGTGGCAATGGGCCTGCGCTAAGGCACAGGAAACGCCGGCGACCGACGAAGCGGCGCGGGCTTATTTCGAAGAATGGTTCCGTCCCTATGCGGCCTCGGGCAATGACAGCGCTTCGGGCCTTTTTACCGGTTATTATGTGCCGGAATTGCAAGGTTCCCTTACACAAGGCGGCGCGTTTCAAACGCCGCTTTACGCGCGTCCGTCCGATATTATTTCGGTCGATCTCGGCGCGTTCAAATCCGATCTTAAGGGCCAGCAGATCGTCGGCAAGGTCGCAAGCAACAAGCTGATCCCTTACGATGATCGCGCCACGATTGCTCAAGGTTCGCTGGCCAATCGCGCGCAGCCTTTGGTGTGGATCGATGATCCCGTCGGCGCGTTTTTTCTTGAAGTCCAGGGCTCCGGCCATATTCGTTTGACGGACGGCGGCGTAATGGCGGTCGGTTATGACGGTGCGAACGGGCGTGCCTATGTTGCGATTGGCCGCGTGTTGGCCGATCGTGGCGATTTGCCGCGCCCTGTAACGATGCCCTCTATTCGCGCGTGGCTCGCCGCGCATCCGGCGCGGGCGCAGGATGTCATGAATGTGAATCCGTCTTATGTTTTCTTCCGTCGTCTGCCCACCCAGGATGTCGTTGGTGCGGAAGGCGTGGCCTTGACGCCGGGGCGTAGCCTCGCAGTCGATACGAATTTTGTCCCGCTTGGCGTGCCGGTTTGGCTCGATACGACAGATGGTCAAGGCGCAAGCTTGCGGCGTTTGATGATTGCGCAGGATACTGGCGGCGCGATCAAAGGCCCCGTGCGCGGCGATTTCTTCTGGGGTGCAGGCGATGTAGCCGCAACGCAAGCAGGCGCGATGCAAAGCCCCGGGCATTATTATGTCTTGTTGCCAAAAACCGTGAGCCCGAATGACGAATAAAGACAAACAGGTTTGGGAAATTTATACACGCGAGGTGAAAGCGGTTTCCAAAAAACCGCGCAAGCCCGTGGCGGCCAAAACCGCGCCCGAAAAAATCGTGGCGCGGGAGGCGGCAGAAAAAAACCCGCCGCGACTGCCCAAACTCAATAGCGTGAGCCAATTAGAAAAAAATATTCTCAATCCCCTCGAACGCAAACGCGAAAAATCCTTGCGGCAGGGGGAAGTCGAGATCGACGCCAAACTCGACCTGCACGGCATGACGCAGGTGGAGGCGTTTGCCGCGCTCGCCGATTTTATGCAAAAGAAAGTCAAGGCGGGCAAACGCCATCTGCTGATTATCACCGGCAAAGGCCGTGGCGGGGCGGGCGTATTGCGCGGGAATTTGGAAAACTGGCTGGGGCAATTGCCGGAAGCCAAAACCATCCTCGCCCTTCGCACCGCCGCACCCAAACATGGCGGCGACGGCGCGTTTTATGTGCTGTTGCGGAAGAAATAATTACTCCGCGCGCCACGCGTTCTTGATGTGCTGCGGCCATTTGCGCGGTGTCGCCAGCATGACGTCGAAACGCAGATCGGCGCGGGAAAACCGCGGGTTGCGCATGATAAAATCCTGCAAGGCGTGGGCAATGCGCGCGCGTTGCTGATCCGAAATCGAAGCAATCGCTTCTTCTGGCGTCGGACGTGCTTTGACTTCGACCGCGATAACCGTATTCCCTCGCGCCGCGACAATGTCGATTTCGCCCACCGGGGTTTTGTAACGCTCGGCGAGGATGCGATAGAATTTCAAACGCAAGGCAAGACGGCAGAGATTTTCGGCGGCAAGGCCGGTTTGATGCCCCGTTCTTTTTTGCGCGCGCGTCATTTCGACGACAGGGCCAAAGCCCGCGCATAGATTTCTTTTTTCGGCACCCCGGTCATCTCGGCGACTTCGGCGACGGCGTCGCGGACGGTCAGGTGTTGCAATCTTTCGCTCAGCAACGCGTCGATGTCGGCGGATTCCTGTTCGTCGGCTTTGCCGACCAGAATGACGATTTCGCCTTTGGCTTCGTGTTTTTCGTAATGCGCGGCGAGTTCGCCCAAAGTTCCGCGCCGCATTTCTTCGAAAAATTTGGTCAGTTCGCGCG
>JBAVWC010000400.1:0-1525 GCA_049697595.1 Alphaproteobacteria bacterium | reverse complement strand
CGCCAGCAGCTTCTACCAGGCAGGCTCGCTGGCCTTCGGCGCCGTTGGAATCTTCGTGGTTGCCTCGCTTGCCGAGCGCATGAACCAGGGACATCTCGGCTGGATCGTTGCGGCCATGATTGCGGTGCCCTCGCTGGCTGCTCTGGCAGCGCCCAAACAGGACGTCAACACCGCTGAAAGCGCGAGTGGAATCTTCAAGCGCATCGGCCGTGAGTTCAAGACCACCTTCTTCCGGTGGAAAGCGCTGCCTTATGTTGCAGTCGTAATGTTCCCAATGGGCAGCGGAGCGGCCATCGGCCTGTTGCCAGGCCTGGCCGCCGATTACCACGTGAGCGGGCAGCAGGTGGCCTGGATGAACGGCCTCGCCGGGTCGGCTCTCACTGCGCTGGGCGCGCTGGCCGCGACTCTGATTCCCATCAGAGTGCGAGCCTCAGTCGGTTACGTTCTGGTCTGCCTGGTCAACGAGGTCACGCTGGCGGTTTTGTGGCTGGCGCCGCTGCGGCCATCGACCTACTTCATCGGAGCGACGCTTTACCTCTTCACCATCGGCACATGCTATGCAATGTTCACCGCCGTGGTGCTTGAGTTTCTCGGCCATTCCGGCAAGAGCGGCAGTGCCCGCTACTCCATCATCAATTCTTTGGGAAATGTTCCCGTTGCCTACATGACCGCGGTCGACGGAATCGGCTACGGTCGTTGGGGAACGCGAGGCTTGCCGGCAATCGATGCCGTCGTCGGCTTTCTCGGCGGCTCGCTGCTGCTGGTGTACTTCCTGAGTCAGAAACGCGCAACACCGGACCTTGCCGCGGCGGAAATTGTCGCGCCGGTCTCTGACTAGCCCTTTGCCAACTCACTGCCCCTCTCGTCTATCATCGCTGTGAGCAATTTGGAGGTCCCCATGCACAAACTGATCGCGATTCTTACCCTGTGCCTCGCCTGTGCCAGCCTGTCTGCCGAGCCGAAGAGCATCTACCAATTCACCATGAACTCCATCGACGGCCAGCCCGTCAGCCTCAAGAGCTTCCACGGCAAAGTCGTCTTGCTCGTCAACGTGGCCAGCAAGTGCGGCTTCACGCCGCAGTACACCGCTCTCGAAGCTACCTATGAGAAGTACAAGAGCCGCGGTTTGGTCATCGTTGGCATTCCCGCCAACAACTTCATGGCCCAGGAGCCGGGCACCAATGAAGAGATCAAGAAGTTCTGCAGCACAAAATACAACGTGACCTTCCCTATGATGTCGAAGGTCTCCGTGAAAGGCGACGACCAAACGCCCCTCTATACGTTCCTGACAGGCAAAGCCACCGACCCGCAGTTTGCGGGAGACATCAAGTGGAACTTCACCAAGTTCCTATTCGATCGCGACGGCAACCCGGTCGCCCGCTTCGAGCCCGCTGTCACTCCAGATTCAGCACAAGTCACCGCCGCCATCGAATCAGCCCTCGGCCAATAACCGCGCCTTCGGCAGTATTTTCAATTTGAAGTGTGCGGGCTTTGGCTGAAGGGTACGGGCTTCAGCCCGTACATC
>JBAVWC010000399.1:0-5834 GCA_049697595.1 Alphaproteobacteria bacterium | reverse complement strand
GTTAATTTTTCAATGCGTTAAATTTTAGCGCGCCGTTATTTCGCGCCTGAGGGGATTTCCCCTTCTGAACGGGTGCAGACGTTTGGTTGAACCACCCCGTGATCGTCTCATGAGCCGTGACGCCGTGCTTCAGAACCACGGCAGCCCCTTTTGCGAGAACCGCGATAGTTGCGGGAGCAATGACAGTCGGATTCCACCAATCAAACATAGCCGCTACCCCAGCAGCGGTCGCAACGATCTCCAGCCCCGCTATTACGGAATGAACCTTCGCATGGCCGGGCTTGCCAGCCAGCGTCGCCGCACGCGCGTCTTGAGCCGCCTTATGCGCCCTATTAAGGGAGGCATAACTACCGCTCGCATCTGAGTCCGGGGTTCCTGCTTGCATAGTGCACCTGTTCAAAATTCATCTCTGCAATCAATCTAACAGCCTAATATTTTAGGTAGTCTTAATTGCTCTCGCCTTATTTTACACCAAATTCGTGCAACTAATTAGCCTTATATCGCTAAATCCATAAGTTTCCAAAAACTGCAATTAACCCAACATACTGAAAAACAACAAAAACACGCCTATCCCATTGACTCCCGCGACCACTAGATATCGTCAGGCCGAGGCCAAAACAGGCGTTTTCAAGCACCCCCGGAAGCACTTTTTGAGCTTCCAAGGGAACATGAACGCCCCAGAATTATTAAGTGCCATTACCTATTTTGGACGGAGCGAAGGGGGCAAGCCCGCCGACAGGGCGATGCGCTGCCGGGGCATCCAGAATTGCTCGCCCATCGAAAACTAAGGGCTCAAGTTCTGTGCTAGCTTCAGGAAACTTGATCACACTATCCCAATTGCGTTCAGCGACTGCGACTTGATCATTCTTAACCGCCTCTGCAAAAGTTTTATCACATATCTTTGTAATACCTTGTACAGCCTCGGCTATTTGTTTCAACTGCTCAAGCTGAGCTGGAGACAGCTCAGCTTTGCCCATCTCTTTAAGGCTGTCCGATATAGTAGTGAGTTTAGTTTGAAGCTGCTTGTGATCATAATCGAGATAAACACTCATGCTAACCTCCCTCATCCAAAAATTGAATAATCGCAATACTATTGACCTTAGTTCTATAGCTTTAATACTATACTATTTTATTTACTTTCATCACTCTTTTATAATTTAGAGCAGCAATCAGTTAGGTTTGCGCCCCCCCTTGTACGTGAGCATTTATCGCGCTGAAAAAGCGCATTTACAGCAACGCCTCACGAGATCATAAACAGGTTCTTATTTCGCCTTCTTGCTGGCATCCTTGCGCATAATAAACCACTGTTGCGCGATACCCAGAAGGTTGCTCCAGGTCCAGTAAATCACCAATCCAGCAGGCATGCGCGCCAGCATATAGGTGAACATAATCGGCATGAACATAAAGATGCGCGCTTGCGATTTGTCGGTCGGTTGCGGCGACAGCTTTTGTTGCAGGAACATGCTGAGGCCCATCAAAATCGGCCACGCGCCGATGTGAAACGCTATAGGCAGATCAACCGGAATCACCCCGAACAATGTCAGCACAGATGTCGGATCGGGCGCCGACATATCATGAATCCAGCCGTAAAACGGCGCCTGACGCATTTCGATATTGACGTACAAAACTTTGTACAGCGCAAAGAAAATCGGAATCTGAATGACGGTCGGCAAGCAGCCGGACATCGGGCTGACTTTCTCGCGCTTGTACAACGCCATCATCTCCTGGCTCTGGCGCATCTTGTCGTCGGGGAAGCGTTCCTGAACATGCTTCATCTCCGGCTGCAAGGCTTTCATCTTGGCCATCGAATGATAGGACTTCAGCGACAAAGGCAAAGTCGCGACTTTCAGCAAAACCGTGAACAGCAGAATGCCGAGGCCAATGCTGCCAACTCCATGCACCAAAAACGCCAGTAGATACAGGAAAGGCCGCGTCAGGAAATAAAACCAGCCGAAATCGATCGCGTGATCCAGATGCGGAATTTTATATTGCACGGTATAGGCGTCGAGCAGCTTGATCCTCTTCGCGCCCGCAAACAAATGCGAAACATGCTCGACATTGCCGCCCGCACCCACCGTCACCGGCGCGGTGCGATAATCGCTTTGAAAGAATCCCATCGCCGGATCGACAGCGCCCGCGCGGTTATACGTGAATTCCGCCGTCATCGTTTCGTCCTGCGGCGGCGCTATCGCCACCAGCCAGTATTTGTCGGTGATGCCCAGCCAGCCGCCAGTGCTATCTTCGGTCTGCTTGCCGCTGTCCATCAGCTTTTTATATTTATATTCTTCCAGCGTGCCGCCAAGAACGCCCAGCGCGCCTTCATGCACCACAGAGCGCCCGACAACGGGCGGAATCCCCTGACGCGCCACGGTACCGAACGGATACAATGTCACAGGCGCGCCACCCGTATTCACAACGCGGTCGGTCACAGTGAACATCACATGTTCATCAACCGAAATCGTGCGTTCAAAAACCAACCCCTGCCCGTTATTCCAGCTCAGCTTGACGGGATGATCGGGAGTCAAGGATTGGCTATCCGCCGTCCACAGCGTATCCGCCGTCGGCACCGCAATGTTTTGAGAATCCGCCAGCCAACTGAAATCCGCGTAATAAGCCATTTGCGGCTGCGCCGAACCCGCCGGAGACAAAAGAATAATGGCGGGAGAATCCTTGTCCTCCGTCTCGCGATACAAAGTCAGCGACAAATCATCAAACCGCGCGCCCTTCAAATTGATCGACCCCGACAATTCCGGCGTGGTGACGGCAATGCGCGGCGTTTCTTTCAAAATAGCGGCGCGATCGCGCAAATTCTGCATATCGCCCGCAGGCGATGCCCCCGCAGCCTGACCTTCGCCCGGTTTGTTGACTTCGTGCAGGGCGTTTTGCTGCGCCAGATACGCGTTATGGGCGGCTTCCTGATGCGGCTTGGTGTATAAAAAATTAAAGCCAAACAAGATGGCCAAAGACAGGACAAGCGCGAGGAAGATATTATTGTTCATTTGGGGCGATCTGACGGATAAATTAAGCTCGGCTTCAGGTATCAGGTATTTGAAGGAAGGAAAAGCTATAAATAGGTTCCCCCAACCCCTGAATCGAGTCTTATGACCTCTTTTTTACGCGTTTTAATATGGATTTACCGTCACAGCCTGTCCCTATTCCTCGGACGGCAATGCCGCTTTATGCCCACCTGCTCGGCCTATGCCGACGAAGCTTTGCGCGTGCATGGAGCCGTTAAAGGATCAAAACTCGCTTTGAAACGTTTCTGCCGCTGCCACCCCTGGGGCGGCCAGGGATTCGATCCAGTGCCTCCAGCGTAACGAAGCTTGCAAATTGTATAAAAACCCACAAAAAATTAAGACTAAATTAACTGCACGTTACTTAGACATACAGGGCAACTTAATCTAACTTTAATCACTCACTGATAAAGTCCTTCACACAATTCCACCAGCCCTAAGGAGAACGACAACATGACGAATCAGGAAACGCCAGTACAATCGCGCATCACAAAGCGCAAAAAGGGCTTCACCCTAACCGAAATCGCAATCGTCCTCGGCATCATCGGCCTGATCCTCGGCGCGATCTGGGTTGCCGCAGCAGGCGTTTATCAAAACCAACGCATAGCGCATGCCAACACCGCCCTTCTGCGTACCGCCCAAGGCGTGCGCTCGCTTTTTGCCACTTCGTCCAACGTTGGAACGGCAGGCGATATTACAAACAGCGTAATTCTGGCCGGCGCTGTTCCCTCCGATCTGGTTGTTGGCACGGGCGTGGGCGCGACAGCAATATCTGTCTTCGCGGGCGGCACCCTTAACGTCTTAACCGTCACCGCCGCAGATACAGTCTTCACGGTTCAGATGACAGCGGTTCCACAGTCAGCCTGTATCGCGCTTCTCACCACTATAGCCGGCAACGCTCGCGATCCGGGCCTGACGTCTGTGGGCTCCACGACAGCCTCTGCACCCGTCGTAGCGGCAACGGCTGCCGCCCTTCCTGTCTCGGCGACAGCGCTTGCCACCGCTGTTACCCCCACCATAGCTACAGCAGCTTGTTCTAGCCCGACATCCAATCCTGTTCAGTTTGAATTCAGCATCAAGTAACCTGAATAGTTATACAGATGCGAAAGCGGGGAATTTCGGTTCCCCGCTTTTTCTTTGCCCTTTTCCCACCGGGAGCAGAAAACAACCGCTTTCCCTCCCCCATCCAATCATGCTAGCAGGGTGACCCTATTCACCCCAACCCCCGCTTCTATTAATGGTTGCACGCGTTACGACGGTTGCCTTTGAGGGCACCAGGGTTCTCGATATCGACGTGCAGGTTCAGATGTCGCACGGGATACCGAAATTCAATCTGGTGGGGTTGCCTGACAAAGCTGTGGGCGAGAGTCGCGAACGGGTGCGCGCGGCATTGTTCGCCCTGGGGTTGTCGCTGCCCGCCAAACATATCGCCGTCAACCTCGCCCCCGCCGATGTCCTGAAAGAAGGCTCGCATTTCGACCTGCCGATTGCACTCGCCCTGCTCGCGGCAATGGGCGTTTTGCCCGCTGAAGAAATCGCCCGCTATACCGCGCTCGGCGAACTGGCCTTGGATGGAGCCCTGTCCTCCGTCGCCGGAGTCATGCCCGCCGCCGAGACCGCCAGCGCCGCAGGACGCGGTTTAATCTGCCCCGCCAAAAACGGCGGCGAGGCCGTATGGGCCGGAGAATTAGAAGTCCTCGCAGCACCTTCGCTCCTCGCCCTCATCAACCACTTTAAGGGAACGCAGGTGCTGGGTCGCCCCGAAGCGCGCATCCAAACCGAAACAGGCGGCTACGCCGATCTGCGCGACATCAAGGGCCAGGAGATCGCCAAACGCGCGTTGGAAGTCGCGGCAGCCGGAGGCCACAATCTGCTCATGATCGGCCCGCCGGGTTCAGGCAAGAGCATGCTCGCCTCGCGCCTGCCCGGCATCCTGCCCCCGCTCGCCGCCGACGAAGCCTTGGACGTTTCGATGATTCATTCTCTGGCGGGTTTGCTGGACGAGGGCAAACTCCTGCGCCGCCGCCCCTTCCGCGACCCGCATCATTCCGCCTCGCTGCCGTCCTTGGTCGGCGGCGGCATGAAAGCCAAGCCGGGGGAAATCTCGCTTGCCCATAACGGCGTCTTGTTCCTCGACGAATTGCCGGAGTTCCAACGCGCGACGCTGGAAGCTTTACGTCAACCTTTAGAAACAGGCCGCGCCGTCGTCTCGCGCGCCAATCATCACGTGACCTATCCTGCGCGCGTGCAATTGATCGCGGCGATGAACCCGTGCCGTTGCGGCTATCTGTCCGACCCCTCGCGCACCTGTGGCCGCGCCCCGGCATGCGCCGGTGATTATCAGGCGCGCATTTCCGGCCCCCTGTTCGACCGTATCGATTGCCATGTCGATGTCCCCGCCGTCAGCGCCGCCGACCTCAGCCTACCCCCGCCCGCCGAAGATTCCACAATCGTTGCCGCCCGCGTAGCAATCGCCCGCGAAATCCAAACCGCGCGTTATCAATCATTGGCGAACGACAACAAAAACATGCCCCTGCCCCGCACCAATGCCGAAGCCGACGGCGAATTGCTGGAAAAAGTCGCGGCACCGGATCAAGCCGGACGCAACCTGTTGACCCAAGCCGCCGAACAAATGAAACTCTCCGCCCGAGGCTACCACCGCGTCCTCCGCGTCGCCCGAACCCTAGCCGACCTCGCGGGCCAAGACGGCATCAACAAACTGCATATCGCTGAGGCGTTGAGTTACAGGCGATTGAATGTAGGGAAATAGGTTTTCACGAAAGACCCTCATTAGGTCTCGGCATCACCCCCACCCAACCC
>JBAVWC010000398.1:0-1675 GCA_049697595.1 Alphaproteobacteria bacterium | reverse complement strand
TTTTGTTGCCGATGTATAGTTCAATTTGTTATCCAAAATAATCCATGCGGGTGTTTTGGCATAGGCCAGATTTTTGCCGCGCGCCGGACGACGCCACGCTCTATCGAACTTTATCGCCGCCTGACCCATCCCGCGACCCGCAGCGTAGGCGGGTCGGCGGAAAACTGCAACCGGAACAAGACGAAAAATATCCGGCCATGCTTTCCAACGCGGCATTTGCCGCAAATTATCCGCCCCCATTAACCAGACAAAGCGCACACGGGGGAAACGGCGCTTCAGCGCGCGCAGCGTGTCGGCGGTATAGCGCGTGCCGAGTTCGGTTTCTATCGCGGTAACGGTCAGGCGCGGATGCGCGGCGACGCGTTTGGCACGGGCGATGCGGCGATCCAGCGTTGCCATATCTGCTGTGGTTTTTAACGGGTTTTGCGGGCTGACCAGCCACCACACTTGATCGACGCCTAAATCCCTTAAGGCATGCAGGCTCATTTCCAGATGCCCCTCATGTGCGGGGTTGAAGGATCCGCCCAGCAAACCAATTGTCAGGCCGGAAAAGGCAGCGCCATTGCGAAGATGCGGTTCTCTCATCGCACCACCTTGCCTTTGGCGAGAGGGTGATGTTCGGTAACGGTGCGCGCCAGACGGTCGCCCGCCACATGCGTGTATATTTGCGTCGTGGCGATATCGGCATGCCCAAGCATGGTTTGCACGCTGCGCAAATCGGCCCCGTGTTCGATCAGATGCGTGGCGAAAGCATGACGCACGACATGCGGGCTCAGGCGTTTGGGGTCGAGTTTGGCGGCAAGCGCCAATTGTTTCAGAAGCTGGAAAAGCCTTTGCCGTGATAAGGGGGTGTCTTTGCCGCGCATCGCCGAGGGAAACAAATAAAGAGAAGCGCGTTTGTCGCCCAGCGTTTTTTTACGCACGGGGAGCCATTCCTGAACCGCTTGCAAAGCCGGTTCGCCCAAAGGCACGACGCGTTCTTTGCCGCCTTTGCCTTTGACCAGAACCAAAGCGCGGTCGAATTGAATGGCGGAAAGCGGCAGGCTGACCAATTCCGTCACGCGCAATCCTGCTGCGTAGAGCAATTCCAGCATTGCGCGCAAACGGAGGCCGTCATCGCCCGGATAACGCGCGACGGTGTCCAGCAAAGACGCGACTTCTTTTTCGCTCAGATATTTCGGCAGGGAACGGCCCAGTTTCGGCGCGTCAATCGAGCGCGTCGGGTCTTCCTTGCGGTGGTTTTCCGAACAGAGGAAACGGAAAAATTGCCGCAAGGCCGATAATCGCCGCGCCTGGGTTCTTGCCGCATTTTTATTTAAAGATCGCAGATAGCCGCGCAACTCATCTTCGTTAGCCTCGACAAGATCGATTTTTTTGCGCGCCAGAAACATTGCCGCGTCGCCCAGATCTCGCGCGTAGGCGGCGCGCGTATTGGAGGCTGCGTTGCGCTCAGCGAGCATCATGTCGAGGAATGCGCCGATCAGAGCGTGGAAGCGCATGTCGGGTGTGGGTGTGCTGGGCATCAGTTCTGCTTCGCCGCAAGCAAAGTCACCATTTGCCGCGCGAAGAGGGCCGCTTCGGTTTTAAATCCGGCTTCGCGCAGGGCGCGGGTAATCGTCACGGCGGCGGGCAGGGAAATCTCGCCGTCATCCGCCAGCGCCACGGCATAAAGAAC
>JBAVWC010000397.1:0-1556 GCA_049697595.1 Alphaproteobacteria bacterium | reverse complement strand
GTCTTTGGGGCGGGCAATCTGCGGCGCCGATCGCCCGCGACCTGATGACCTATGCGCTGACCCGGACTCCGAGCGGGACCGATATGCCGAGCGGAACGCAGATTTCCGATGAGGATGCACCATGATGAGCACGCTCGACGGGTCCCTGCGCCGGCCCTTCCATGACCGTTCCCTCGGGCTGATGCGGAAATTTCTCGCGATCAACTGGCTGTTCGTGCTCTGTATCTGCCTGCTCGCGGGGGTGGGCTACGCCGCTTTATATTCCGCCGCCGGCGGCTCGGGCGAGCCCTATGCCAACGGCCAGATCTACCGGTTCTTCGGGGCCCTGGTGATGATGCTGGTGATCGCCATGGTCGATATAAGGGTGATCGCGAAAGTCTCCTGGGTCGCCTATGCGTTCGGCATCCTGCTGCTGCTGATGGTGATGAAATTCGGCCATGTCGGCCTGGGCGCGAAACGCTGGATGACCGTCGGCGGCATGGAGATCCAGCCGAGCGAGCTGATGAAGCTGTTTCTGGCCATGGCGATCGCCTCCTATTTCCACCGCGCCAGTTACGAGCGTGTCGGCAACGTGCTGTTTCTGCTCCCCGCGGCGCTGGCGATCCTGGTGCCGGTGGGGCTGATCTTGAAGGAGCCCAATCTCGGCACCGCTGTCATCACCGGGCTGATCGGCTGCACCGTGATGCTGGGGGCCGGCGTGCGCTGGTGGAAATTCGCGCTGATCGTGCTGGTGATCGCCGCGGCGGCGCCGATATTGTATCACCATCTGCATGATTATCAGCGGGCGCGGATCATCACCTTTCTCAATCCCGGCTCCGATCCGCTGGGCGCCGGCTATAACATCATCCAGTCGAAGATCGCGCTGGGCTCCGGCGGTCTCACCGGCCAGGGCTATCTGCACGGCACGCAGAACCAGCTGAACTTCCTGCCGGAGAAGCAGACCGATTTCGTGTTCACCATCATCGCCGAGGAGTTCGGCTTTGTCGGTTCGGCCGCCGTGATGGTGCTGCTGTTTTCAATCGTGGCCATCGCGCTCTACACCGCCATCAGCTGCTCGCATCAATACGGGCGGCTGGTGGCGCTCGGCATCGCTGCCAACTTCTTTCTCTACTGTTTCGTGAACTTGTCGATGGTGATGGGGCTGATCCCGGGGGGCGGCGTGCCGCTGCCGTTGATCTCCTATGGCGGCTCCGCCTTGACCGCGGTGATGCTGGGCTTTGGTGTGCTGATGTCGGTGCATGTGCATCGCGACGTGGAATTTCCGACCAGGGATTTCTGACGCAGGTGAATCTTCTGGTCTTTGATTCCGGCATTGGCGGGCTG
The DNA here is from genome assembly GCA_049697595.1 of Alphaproteobacteria bacterium. GTDB lineage: Bacteria > Pseudomonadota > Alphaproteobacteria > UBA9219 > UBA9219 > CAIXLI01. Next base: position 233 of record JBAVWC010000397.1, on the reverse strand, counting down.
GGTGTGGTGCGGGAAATCCGGCGGCTGCAGCCGGAGGCGGGGATCACTTACCTCGCGGACAATGCGTTCATTCCCTATGGCGAGAAGCCGGATGCCAACTTGTTGGCGCACATTCTGCGCCTGATTGGTGCCGCGATCGACCGTTGCGCGCCGGATGCGGTGGTGGTGGCCTGCAACACCGCAAGCACCATCGCGCTCGCGGACCTGCGCGCTTCTTGCGCGCTCCCTTTCAT
>JBAVWC010000396.1:0-7248 GCA_049697595.1 Alphaproteobacteria bacterium | reverse complement strand
GTGCAGCTACCATCATTACGCGCAATATGCTGACATTGTTCTTAGCCCTTGTTTCTTGCCGGTTATATTTGATCAGGCCGCAACAAGTTATCCGGAGCGGCAAGTTAGAATCGATCATACCTGCGCACCGTCTCGCATGCGGTTTGACATTACCAAGACCACATTATTCCCCAAGCAACCGCCGACAAATAATGCAAAGCCAAAAATAATAGCCACCTATATTCGTGAACCCGACGAATTCTCATTGGACGATCTTTTATTCAAATTCAAAACAATGCACGAAAAGCACAACTGCCAATTTCTGGTCAGCACAGGTCCATGCACCAATTCAAATGAAGCACGCAGAATAGGAGAATGTCTTGCGGAGTTTCCGGGATCGGAATTCTTTATCTTTAGCGCCTCCATCAGCAAAGGGTTGCCAAATCCATTTAAAGATTTCCTTGAACGCGCCGATGCTATTGTCGTGACAGACGATACCGTTTCGACTCTTTCGGATGCCGTGGCTACTGGCAAAACCGTTTTTCTTCATGCGCTAGAGTCTAATGAATATTACTCAGGCCCCGCTAAATTTCCTGACGTCAATTACTTGCTTCAACAAGCGCTTATGCAGCAAGGGCGCATCAAATATTTTACCGAGAAAAATCTGATGTCCGGGTGGCGTCCCGTATATATTAATGAATGGAAAGAGATTGCGGACAAGATCACGGGCATTATGCAGGAACGTAAGCTGGCTATACGGGGCGCTGTTCCGCCGAAAATGCCCATACAACCAGCACAGCATTCGGGATAAACGCGCGATGTGGATGTTTAGGGTCTGGCCTCAATTAGCTTGTACCCCCCAAGCTGTAGAAAGTTTTTCCGGGTGCAGGGGGATTGCTTTGAGGTTCACCACCAGCTTCAATAATAGAAAAATTATAACTCCGAGCCGTAGCGGGTTTGCGAGAAGAAAGATTGGGGTCCACTTCAAGCGAGGCCCCCTCACCCGCAAAAACTAAGACTTGCCAAGGGGCAAGCCTAAGTTTTTGCTCCCTCTCCCTCGAGGGGAGAGGGAGGATCTGCGGCATGACAAGGATATTAAAAACTGATAGCAGTAAGCAGCGTTAGCTTTTAGCAATATCGATTTTTGTGTTTTCCAGAATGGCGTCGGTGAAAACTGCGTCAGCTATCTTTGCGCCGGTGAAGTCGGCCCAACTGAGGTCGGCGCCGGAAAAATTTACGCTGGTTAAATTTGCGTCGGTGAAATCGGTGTAGCGAAGATTTGCGCCGGAGAAATCCGCTTTCAGCACGCGCTTTTCGTCGATATGCAATGGCTGCAACCGCGCCTGCCTGAATTTTGAACCCGCGAGGGTAGCACCGGAGAAATTGCTGCCGCGCATATCGGCTGAATCGAAAATGCAGCCGCGCATATTGCTGTTTTTAAAGCGTCCGGCCTGCAAATGCATGTGAGAGAAATCATGTTCGTGCCATACGCTGCCTTCGGCGCTGATCATCGTCAGGTTGCTTTGCGTGATCTGGGGCATCGTGCGCAGGTCGTAGCCGTCCAGATTGAGCATTTTGCCCGCCGCCCCTTTGCTATCCAGCCAAAGTTTGTGCAGGGCGAGCATCTCTTCCAGCGGCAAAGGCAGGTCGGCCAGAGCCTTGCCCGCCAGTTTATCGGTCAGCGCGCCGGTCATATTGACGTTATCCAGATTGGAATAATCCATCAGCGCGCCCGCTAAATTCGCGTCGCTCATATTAACATTCTTCAAAGTGCAATTGCTGAGATCGGCGCCGACGAGATTGGCGCCAGTTAAATTGGCGCCGTTCAGATTGCCGCCTTTGAAGGTAGCTTTGCTGAGATTGGCGTCTTCGAAATTGGAATTCATCGCGATTGCCCCGGCCAGTTTCGTCGATGACAAATTCGCGCCGCGCATATCGACGCCTCCCGAACCTGCCTTCCATTCGGGATTGTCGCTGGCGAAGCTCAGGCCCTTTTCGGGATCGAATTGGGCAAAGGAACCCTCGCGCAAATCGGCGTCAGTAAGGTCGGCATTGTTCATGATCGCGCCGCGCAGGCAGGCACCGCGCAAATCGGCCCTTACCAGGCTCGCTTCGTGGAAATTGGCGTTACGCAAATCGGCGGCGAAGAACAGGCAATAGTCCAATTTGCATTTTTCGAAATTTGAGTCGCAAAGATTAGCGCCGGTAAAATCGGCATGCGACAAGTCATGCCCACTGAACGACAGTTTTGACAAATCGTGATGCGCCAGACTGGCCCGCGCGCCCCCGGCACGGCCTTTGCGAAATGCTTCGTGTTTAGCGATAATTTTATTCAGTTCGGCTTGGGTCAGGCGAATGATTTTCTTTGGCTTGCTATCTTTGTCATTTTCTTGTGTCATGCGCACAAACCATAGGGCTTTATTATCAGGGCCAAGCCGCCAAACCCTGTCGATTATACTGACCTGATATTCTAGCGAAGAGACTGAGATTCGGACTAAGACAGTCCCAGTTATTAGAGCATTATACTTAACATATAAAAACTACCGACAAGTTAACCTTTATTAAATAGACGGAATTATTTTTGCGCCCCATAATCCAGCCATATTTATCCACCATTATTGGGATTGTAAAAATTGACGGGCGGCGGCAAAAGATACTTTGCCACCTGCCAAACCGATAACGCTCAACCCTGAGGTGTTCACATGCGCAAGTTTCTATCGCTTATTCTGACATCGGCTTTTCTGGCGTCGGGGAGCGTTTGCCCCGCTCTTGCCGACGATTGGCGTGAACATGGAGACATTCATCATTTTCACGAACATGATTATGACCACTGGCGCGGAGGCAGTTGGTTTAACGGCCTTCATGGTGGTCGCCACGGCTGGTGGTGGATCGTTGACGGCGCGTGGTATTTCTATCCTGCGCCGGTTTATCCTTATCCCGATCCCTATACGCCGCCAGTGGTTGTCACCACGCCAGCGCCGGTTTCACCCGTGGGCGTGCCGCCTTCTTATGTCTATTACTGCAGAAATCCTGCGGGTTATTATCCCTACGTGCCGCAATGTCTTCATTGGCATCGCGTCGTCGCCGGTACAACGACGACTATCATCCAGCAGCCCGCTACCGTGGTTACGCAACCGGCCCCTGCTCCCTATGTGCCGCCTGCTGCGGCCTCTGCTCCGACTCCATACATGCCACCTGCTGGGGGCGGTACGCGCGAAGCGGATGAGAAGAAGCTCAATGAACTTGCCGCCGATTTCCAGAATGTCGATCCCACAGGCCAGCAAGCAAGTGGGCGCTTGAAAGAGATCAGCAACAGGCTCGATGCGTTCAAGGAAACTTTGTCGAAGCGAAGCTATAATCCAATGGACATTCTCAAGAATGTCGATGATTTGCAGCATCACATTGCCGAGGAACGGGCGCATCTGGGGGCTCCTCCCGCCGCTGGAGAGGCGCCGCCGCCGGAAGCGTTGCCGCCCGGTTCAAAGGTGAATTTCCCACCGCAATAATTGGCCAAATGCAGCCCCCGGTATGTGTAATGCCGGGAGCATTTGACCTATGTCAAATCGCGCGGGTAGGATTGGCGTAGCAATGCGTTTGCGCAGCGGTCTGCTGTTCCCACACATAGGCTTACCATGAACGCGAATATTCAAGTGGCATCCTCCGGTATTGTTTATCAGCCCTTTGTACGCCGCAAGAGTGCTGCGAGGGAAACTTGGGCGAAGCGTTTCGCTGAACAAGGCAGACACGCCTATCCGGAAGTTTCAGTTCCGGAATCCACGATTGATGTCGATAACCTGCGCCACAAATATCGCGGATCGTATAAAGAGGCTTCTTCTCATGAAGAAAAAGTCGCCCTCTATGCGCGCGCCGCCAGTGTGCAAAATCTTTTGGTTACCTGGATGCTGGTTGCCGATGACGAGAAGGCCCAGATATATGAATGCTATAAAACTGAGCATGCAAAGGCCGATGAAACCCGCGAAGTTCATTATTACGACGAACAATCGGGACAGTCTTTAGTGGCAGTACCGAACGGATTCATCAAAGCGGATTCTGTCTGGGATTGCCAAATGAAGCGCGCCAGCGACAACCTGAATTCCAGCGGCGACGTTGTGCGTAATGCCGACGAGTTGCAGCGCGTCGTTCAGGAAGAACTCAATCGCCAGTTCCTTAGAACAATTGCCGCCAAGCTGCAGGCGGCCTATGCGGCGAATGCCTATGATCGCCTGATCTTCTCTGTGCCGACGGGAATGATCGCCGCCATCAAAGAGCGGTTGAGTTTCAATGTGCAGGATTGCATTGTGGCCACGCACGGATATTAATACCTCGATTGAGAGCGGCTTCCTTGACCGGGCCCCTATATCCTGCAATTCTGGGTGTTCTGTTTAACCCAAGAGGCGAGGCTCAGATGAGTCAGGTAGATATCGAAACGCTTATGCCGCAGGCTCGTGATCTTTGGAACAAGAACGATCAGTTGAGCAATGTGAACAGCTATCATATTCATGTCTATTTTCAGGAAAAGCATGCCTCCGAACCAAAGGCTGAGGTTTTGGCGCGCTATATCGGAGAGAAATTCGCGACAGATGTCGTGAGCGTTTCACGCACCGACGCGGGCGGGCCGCATCTTCAGCCTAACTGGGCGATCAAGATCAAAACGGCAGGTTTCTCCAACATTATCCCGTGGCTGCACATTAACGGCGAGAATAGCGGTGGGCTATCTATTCTGGTGCATCCGCAAACGGGAAACAAAAGAAGCGATCACCTCTTCCACTCGTTATGGCTTGGCACTCCCATTGGGATTAACGAGAACCACTACAACAGGCCGGGCGTCGCCTCGCCTCAACTTCCACCGTCGCCCGCTCCGGGCTAAGCCCGATACTTCTGCAGCTCATAAGGCTCATGTCTTGGGCTTCAAATTCATATAGGGGTTCTTGATGCATTATACCCGCGAAGCCGCTCAGATCGTTTTGGATATGGTTGATGAGTGCATGAAGTCCAACGATCCTCCCGAACTTAAAGTACGAAAAATTTGGTGGGATATGATGTATATGCGGGCCATTGCTCTGAGCAACGACTTGCGCGCCCTTGTCGGGAACAAAGTGCAGGGCGGTCCGTTCAAGGATATGCTGCTGACGCAAGACGCTATTACACAATATATGTCGCCATTCCAGCTCGGCACCTATGAGCACGAATTGCATCCGGTGTTTGAGAAAATCATTGCCGGGAATTACACGCATATTCTCAATATCGGTTGCTCTGTCGGATATTATGCCGTGGGGCTGGCGCGGCGCATGCCGCACAAGACTATCAAAGCTTTCGACACCGATCCGGAAGCCCGCCGCAAATGCGCCGAGATGGCGTATTTAAACGGCGTTCAGGATCGGGTGCTCATCTCGGGCCAGTTCGACGGCGAGCGGTTTGATAATTATGCCGACGGCAAAACTTTGGTTCTTATGGATATCGAGAGCGCGGAAACGCAGTTGCTCGATCCCGTTAAATATCCGGCTTTGCTGAAAATGGATGTGGTGGTTGAGCTGCATGATTTAATGGATCACACGATTTCAAAAACGGTTTGCGCCCGTTTTACCGCGAGCCACAAGGTCGAGCTGATTCGGAATCAAAATTACATGCCTGATCTCGGCGGTATACTGCCCGAAGACCGCGTTTTAAGCCCTAGCGACCAATTCATAATGGGCTGGGAAGGCCGCGACGGCCAAACCCCGTGGGGCGTTTTTACGGCTAATTCGTAGATATTTCAGGGCGTTGGCCGAAAAACGAAATGAGAACAAAAAAAGAACTTGCACATCTCATCGAATGCGGATAAAAGAACAAACCATAAACACATGAGTTCTGTTCCCGCCCCTTCCCTTTCCTGCTAACCAAAGGAGTTCATTATGAGCAAAGCCCAAGCCGCCAATCTCCATATCGTTGAAAAAGAAGGCCCCCCCATGAACCCCGAACGCCAAAAGGCTCTCGACGCCGCACTCAGCCAGATCGAACGCGCGTTCGGCAAAGGCTCGGTGATGAAACTCGGTGCGGGCGGGGCGGCGGCGGAAATCGAAACCGTTTCGACCGGCTCACTCGGCCTCGACATCGCGCTGGGCATCGGCGGACTGCCACGCGGACGTATTATTGAAATCTATGGGCCGGAAAGTTCGGGCAAGACCACGCTCGCGCTGCATGTCATCGCACAGGCGCAGAAGGCGGGCGGCACCTGCGCCTTTGTCGATGCCGAACATGCCCTTGATCCCTCTTATGCCCGTAAATTAGGAGTAAAAATCGATGACTTACTTATCTCTCAGCCAGATGCCGGCGAACAGGCCCTCGAAATCACTGACACTCTCGTACGTTCCGGGGCCATTGATGTCCTTGTGGTGGATTCAGTGGCGGCTCTCGTGCCGCGTGCGGAATTGGAAGGCGAAATGGGCGACAGCCATATGGGTTTGCAAGCACGGCTGATGAGCCAGGCGTTGCGCAAACTCACCGGTTCGATTTCCAAATCGCGCTGTATGGTGATTTTCATCAACCAGATCCGCATGAAAATCGGCGTTATGTTCGGCAATCCCGAAACGACGACCGGCGGCAATGCGTTGAAGTTTTATGCCTCGGTTCGCCTCGACATCCGCCGCATCGGCGCGATCAAAGACCGCGAAACCGTGGTCGGCAACCAGACGCGCGTTAAGGTCGTTAAAAACAAAATGGCCCCCCCGTTCCGCACCGTGGAATTCGACATTATGTACGGCGAAGGCATTTCCAAGACCGGGGAATTGATCGATCTCGGTTCGCAAGCGGGCGTCGTCGAGAAATCTGGCGCGTGGTTCTCCTATGACGGGCAACGCATCGGTCAGGGCCGCGAAAACGCCAAACAGTTTATGCGCGATAATCCGGAAATGGCCGACGCGATTGAAAAGAAAGTTCGCGCCAATGCTGGACTTGTGGCCGACAAAATGCTGGGCGCCGCAGAGAATGATGCCGAGGGCGTGGAAGAATAAGACCGAGATATGACTAGGGTAGAGTGAATGCAAGCGGCCTCTTCTAAACAGAAGGGGCCGTTTCTTTTTGTTCCAAAGCTTGCCATTCCCGTAAAGGCAGGAATCCAGCTTGCGGCGCATCCGCTTTAAGGAGCGGTGGGCAAAAAAGTGTAATGCTCTATGGTCATGCCCAGAAACGACTGTTTCAAGGCAATATGCATATGTACTTGTAGAGGGAGAGCCTCGAACTCTTCTTTCGTGACATAAAGCCTAGCAAAAATGCTTTCTGGTAAGTCAGGGG
>JBAVWC010000395.1:0-1513 GCA_049697595.1 Alphaproteobacteria bacterium | reverse complement strand
CCCTTTAGGCTGTCCGCTCAGCGTGAATTGACCGTTCGCAGCGCTTGCCAGCGTCAGACCGTCTACTTCCTTTTCCAACTCCGTGTGGCCCAGCAGAAAGCGCAGCGGAGAGCGCAAGTCGTCGAGTTCCTTTGCCGGGATGCGCTGAACCTGAGAGTCGCCGCGGGCATAGAACCACGCGAACTTGCCGTCCAGCAGAAAAACCTTGCCCGCCGGCGAACTGTAATCCCACTTCATGCGCCCCGGCTTCAAGATCGAAAGTGTCCCGCTCTCCTGACGCTTGACTCCCAGGCCCTCGTAGGTCTCGGTAAAGCCGGCGTTCAGTGAATGCAATAGGTTGTAATGGCGGTCGACGCGCTGGGCCAGCGCATGCGCTGGTGATGAATCCTGCTGCGCCCCGCACAGTGTGACCGAGCCAAGCAAAATTGAAGCGGCCCACGTGGCCCACACGAGCAACGACCTCGCGAACGTCGCCCTAACTACGCCCGCCCTCATTCGACTGGCTGGGTGCATTCACTGCCGCCCGCCGGATCGTACTCGATGCTGCCGAACTGGTTGTCGCAGAAGCCGCGCATGCCGCTTTGCCCAAGCGCCTGCGTAACGGCCGTCACCGCAAAACCGTTATTGCGCACAACGCCGCCCTTTATCGTCTTGTCCTCGCATCTCACCGAAAAAATATAGCCAGACTCGAATCCCGAAGCCAGATCAGCTTTCAGAATCTGCGCCGCGTGCGATGAGGCTGCCCCTGCGCTCGGGTCGCCGCCCAGTTCGGCAAGAGTGCATGCGAACCCGGTTGCCGGGTAAGTAGACGCGTAAAGTGTTTCCGCCTGCTGAATCGTCTGCAAAGACTGAACCGCAATCCTCTCGTGTTCCGCCTGGCTTGACTCGAACCAGGCCACCGACACGCTGCTCCACCTGGCTGCAATCATCGCGGCGCTCGCTGCAAGCAACACCGCAGCCGTCCAAGTCGCAGCCGGTCTCCATCGGAGACTCGGACGCACACTCAGCTGGAGACTCGGCCAGTGCGCCGCATTCATTGAACTTTTTCGGTGCAGTTCACGCCGCCCGCCGGGTCTTGCTTCAACACACCGCCCTCGTCGGTGCAGAACCCAAGGTCACCGGTCTTGCCCACCGTGGTCGGCACGGCGGAAAGCGTGTATCCGTACACGTGTTCTGAGCCGCTCTGCGTGCTCTTCGCGCAGTTGGTAATGGAAAAGTTATAGCCGTCCTTGTTCCCCTTCGACAGCTCATCCGGCAGCATCTGGCTTGCGGTCGCAGATGGCGGAGTGCCCGGCGTTGGCTCGCCGCCCAGGTACTTCAGATCGCACGCGAATCCCTTGCTCGGATAACTCTGCGCGTACATCATCTCCGCCTCCTGAATGGTCTGCAACGACTTCTTGGCCGAAAGCTCGCGCGTATGTTTCATCACGCTGCGATAGGTCGGAAAGCCGATCAGCATCAGGATCGTAATGATGGCCATCACGATCAGCAGTTCCATCAGCGTAAAGCCGTT
>JBAVWC010000394.1:0-4381 GCA_049697595.1 Alphaproteobacteria bacterium | reverse complement strand
CAAGCGCGCCCACCCATAGCAATGACTTCCTCGCCGCTTTTGTTATCAACCATGGATAAATTGTAGTTATAGGCAGGATCAAACATTCCAAGACAGACGTCATATTGATTGTAACTAAGCATCAAACGATATCGGGTCTTGAATGTGCCATATTTTTGGATATGGATATCTTGCCCAACATGGCCTTCTTCAATTTGAGGCCCTCTATCAATCACTAAGGTCCAGCCGTCCTTCTTGAATACGTCTTTTACATCGGAAATGAACCCACCTCCCGCAGGAACAGTAAGTGTCTTATCTTTAGGATCAAACGATCCGTACTGCCTTAAGTCCGCGCTCATGCAACCATTTAATATAAAACAGCAGACGAGTGCCAGAATGATGTGACTTTTCATTTAAGCGTCCAGCGCCTTCACAATCTCTTCGCACATCTTCTTGGCGTCGCCGAACAGCATCATCGTGTTCGTGTTGTAGAACAATTCGTTCTCAACCCCGGCATAACCCGAAGCCATCGAGCGTTTGACGAACAGAACCGTCTTGGCTTTTTCGACATCCAAAATCGGCATGCCAAAGATCGGTGATTTCGGATCGGTGCGCGCGGCGGGATTGGTGACATCGTTCGCGCCGATAACAAACGCAACATCGGCTTGCGCGAAATCACGGTTGATTTCTTCCAGTTCCATCACTTCGTCATAAGGAACATTAGCTTCGGCCAGCAGCACGTTCATATGCCCAGGCATGCGCCCGGCAACCGGATGAATGGCATAGCGCACCTGCACACCCGCCGCCTTTAAATGATCGGCCATTTCGCGCAAGGCATGTTGGGCTTGCGCCACAGCCATACCGTATCCCGGCACGATAATAACGCTCGACGCATTCTTAAGAACGAAGCTCGCATCTTCAGCCGAACCGACTTTGACCGCGCGATCTCCCGCTGCTCCCGCAGGACCAGCCGCACCGCCCGTGGTGCCGAAGCCGCCGAGAATGACGTTGAATATCGACCGGTTCATCCCCTTGCACATGATATAGCTGAGGATAGCGCCCGACGCGCCGACCAAAGCCCCTGTGATAATCAGCAACGGATTTTCCAGCGTAAACCCCGTAGCGGCAGCCGCCCAACCGGAATAGCTGTTCAGCATCGAAATAACAACCGGCATATCCGCGCCGCCAATCGGCAGGATGAGCAGGAACCCGAGAAGGAACGAAGCCCCGACAATCGTCCAATAAGCAGCCGCCGCCTGTGTCGTGATCAACACCAACACAGCCACGAGAATCACAACCCCCAGCCCCAAATTAAGGAAATGCTGGAACTTGAAGGTCAACGGCTTACCCGTTACCAAACCTTGCAATTTTGCGAAAGCGACCAGCGAACCGCTGAAAGTGATCGCACCGATCGCAACGCCTAATCCCATTTCAATCAGGCTTGCGAACTGAATATTCCCGCTCTGCCCGATGCCATAAGCCTCGGGATTCAAAAACGCCGCCGAGGCCACCAGCACTGCCGCCAACCCGACCAGCGAGTGAAACGCCGCCACCAATTGCGGCAACGCCGTCATTTTAATATTACGCGCAACAACCGCGCCGATGCTGCCACCTATCGCAACCGCAACCGCGATCATCCACAAAGACGAGCTTTCGACCAGGAACAAAGTCGTGAAAATCGCCACGGCCATCCCGAAAATGCCGAACTGATTGCCCTGTCTCGCGGAAACTGGCGAGGCAAGTCCGCGCAACGCCATAATAAAACAAATGCCGGAAAGCAGATATGCGAGGGAAACGATAGACGTCATTTCGTGGCCTTTGAAACACCGGTTTCTTTTTTCTTATACATCGCCAGCATGCGCTGGGTAACGATAAAGCCGCCAAATATATTGATCGAGGCCAGTACGACCGCGCCCAACCCCATCCATTTCGACGGCGTCAATTCCACAGGCCCGGCAGCCAGCAACGCGCCGACGATAATGACCGACGACACCGCATTGGTAACGGCCATAAGCGGAGAATGCAGCGCCGGAGTCACCCTCCACACGACATAATACCCGACAAAACACGCCAGAACGAAAACGGTCAGCCCTGTGATGAAAAACCCCTGCCCTCCCGCAGCGCCCGTTTGCCCTATGGCCGCCTGCGCCTGTTTCGCCAACGACGCCGCAAGATCCGCCAGCTTCTGCTGATCGGCGGCCATGCTATTTAATCCGGAAATGATATCGTTAAGCGGCATGAAAAACCTTTACTGCTTGGTGGGTGCAGGAACAATTGCGGGAGGCGTGATAGGGGCTACAGCAGCCGGAGCTGCGGGTTGAGCGGCATCCGGCGTAGGCGCGGGTGCAGGAGGCGTAACCACAGGCATAGCCGCATCCGGAGGCGTTGGCGCCGGAGCAGCCACAGGCATCGGTGCGACTGGCGCAGCGGCAGGTACGCCGGGTGTTTCGACAGCTTGACCAGGTAGCGGCATCGTATGTTTGCGGATGATTTCGATCTCGGAGAGAATCTTGTCTTCCCGTTCCTCGATCGCGTTAATGCGTATATTGCCTTCCTTGATATCCTGTCTCACATCGACAAAATAGCTCGCGAACAAAACAAAAATCACCGAACAGCAAACAACCGAAGTCGCAATGCTCGTAATCCACCACAAGGCATTTTGAATTTTGCTAGAGAGATCCGTAGACATTGAATTCTCCTCAGGTTGGATTTAAGCGGCTTGCGTAAATTGCGGATGCACGACGGCACCCTGATGCGTCAAGGTAATGGCTTTGACGATTTCATCGTTCCAGTCCACCGTCAGCTTGCCTTCGCTTTTCGCGGAGATCAGCGTGACGAAATTCAAAAGATTGCGCGCATAAAGCGCCGAAGCATCGACAGCAATACGGCTCGGCACGTTACGATGACCGATGATCTTCACCCCAAACGCATCGACGACTTTACCCGCTTCGCTCAAAGCGCAATTACCGCCCTGCTCGACCGCCAAATCAACGACAATGGAACCGGGCTTCATCGACCGCAGCATGTCCTCGCTCACAAGTTTCGGCGCAGCGCGTCCGGGGATCAAGGCGGTGCAGATAACGACGTCTTGTTTCTTAATCGTCTCGGCGATCAATTCCGCCTGACGGCGCTTGTAATCTTCGCTCATTTCCTTGGCATAGCCGCCCGATGTTTCCGCTTGCTTGGTTTCGTCGCTTTCAACCATAACAAAGGTAGCTCCTAGGCTTTGCACCTGTTCTTTGGCAACAGGACGCACATCGGTCGCCGACACAATCGCGCCCAACCGCCGCGCCGTCGCAATAGCCTGCAATCCTGCAACGCCCGCGCCCATAACCAGCACGCGCGCCGGAGGAACCGTTCCAGCAGCCGTCATCATCATCGGAAAAGCGCGCCCGAATTGTTCGGCGGCATCCAAAACAGCTTTATAGCCCGCCAAATTCGATTGGCTGGAAAGCACATCCATCGATTGCGCGCGGGTAATGCGCGGCATCAATTCCATCGACATCGAGGTGATGTTGCTGCGCGCATAAATATCGAGATCGGCACGCGCGCCATAGGGATTAAGCATCCCGATCAAAACCACGCCCGGCTTCAAAAGCCCGACTTCATTGCGGCCTTCGCTCTCGTTCATAGGCCTTTGAACTTTTAAAACAATGTCGGCATCGCGCAGCAAAAGAGCGGTGTCCCCGACAACCGTGGCCCCCGCCGCCGCATATTGCTCATCGGGAAATGAGGCATCGCTCCCCGCTCCGGTTTCGACGGCGACTTCATAGCCTAACGCCTTATATTTCTTAACCATATCCGGCGTCGCCGCAACACGGTGCTCATAAGGGCGTCGTTCTTTAAGGACAGATATTTTCATGCTGAGTGATTAGTCCGGTGAGAAGAAGTAGGCGCGAATCAATGTAATCGGATAGATTATGTACTCTTTTTCCCGCTTTGGGAAGTTTGTTGCATCCCCCACCCCGCCTAGCTATAAAACCCCCTCCAAGGCTTCGGAGAGTAGCTCAGCCTGGTAGAGCACTGCCTTCGGGAGGCAGGGGCCGCAAGTTCAAATCTTGTCTCTCCGACCAGTTTTTTTCAGCCTATCAGCATAAAAGGAATTATTATATGCAACCCAAGACAAGAGATTATATTGACGCCTCCGATGTAACTCGCGTGGCAGAATTTCGGCTGCTTTGTTGGGTACAAAAGTGCGGAACGTTACATGCCAAAAAAACAAAAACTTGACAGCGGCAATATGTCGACAGGGGGGAGGCGATGTTTGAATTAAACTATACTCCTTGCACCTGAAGAGTTGGCGTTAACGGAGATTTAACCGCGCCGTGATTCAACGGGATCATGAGAGAGATATTGACCGCCGAGGAAAGAACAAGCCTGTTGGCTCGGCACAAGCGCGAGA
>JBAVWC010000393.1:0-8834 GCA_049697595.1 Alphaproteobacteria bacterium | reverse complement strand
CAAAAAATCCCGCAAATCTGATAGCGACGCCAAATCCGACTGCGCCATCGGCATTCCGTGGGCAAAAAGAATGCCGCAGCCCGACAAGATTTGTTTTGTCACCAGCGGCCCCTTTACGGGCCACGGTGGCGATGAACGCATGGTTCTCGATCTCGCGGCCAATCTGGGGCAGCATTTCAGCATTCCATCGGAAATCCATCCGCTTCAAAACTGCACATCGGAAAATAGCTTCACACAAAATCCGCGCACGCTTTTTGTAATGATCAATTGCTACATCAAAGACATTCCCGCCTGGGTAAGAGCGTCACGAAACGTGCTTTCGGTTGGCATTCAAAATGACATCAGCTTTCATGACCCTGCCAATGTTCTTTTTGATCCTTCCTTCTACCAATTCACCCCGGCCAGACGCAAATTGGCACGCTTGGCTTATGACTTTTCCATACTGCCTTCGCGGGTGGGGCGGCCACCCATCCCGCTTCGGCAAACCGAATCCCAGCAGTGCATACTTCCGAAAAAGGCTGGCACGTTTTCCGAGGAATCCTGGCCCATCCTTGATGCGCTTCCCGCCAAGCCGATCATTGCAATTATGGCCCGATATCCCAATGACTATGAATTAGGCCGCCTGGTCGAGACTTGCAAACAGTTGAACACAAAACAGGGTGTTCGGGTTCTGATCTCAACGGGCCCCGCATCAGGTGCAGATGAAGAGAACATTGCTAAAGCCTTTGAGGAACTTCCCGATGCGCATATTTATCGCTGGCATACACAGGGAGGGAAAAACAATCCTTATTTATCGATGATTGCGCGCGCCGATTATCTTGTCACCAGCGGCACGCTTTCGACGACAGCCGATCTGGTCCAATCAGGGAAACCTGTTTTCTATGTGCCGCGAAGCGCGAGCGTATTAGAGGCGTTCCAGAAAATATCTCAAACCCGCCAATTTCCGGATACCTTTGATCAATACTCCCCAAACGAAGGGTGCAGGGTGAAGCTTTTCGCAGACGGCGTTGTCAAAATTTTTGATGGGACTATTCTCGACCACCCTGAATCCGAAAACGACGCCAAAATTCGCAAAACCTACACACAAGAATGGGATAAGATCGGCACCCGGTTTGCGATAGACGTCACGACGCGCCTGCAGGCGTTCGATCCGGCGTGCCACTGCATGAAATCAAAAGCGATGCAGCCCATTAATGGCTGACCCGCAATCAGTCTCTAAAAATTGCCGAGAACAGCAACCATCTTTTGTTTCAGCGTTTCGACATTGAAAGGCTTGAGGATGTAATTGTTGACGCCGGCTTGTTTGGCGGCGATGGCGTTTTCGGTTTTGTTTTCGGCGGTGACCATAATGAAGGGTATCGCTTTGAGTTGGGCGTCGGCGCGCACTTCCTGAAGCAGTTGATAACCGTTCATCGGCAGCATGTACCAATCGGAAATTACCAGACCGAAAGGAACCTCGCGCATGAGCTTGAGGGCGGCGCTGCCGTCGGTCGCCTGATAAATATTCTTGAAGCCGAGATATTTCAGCAAATCCTCGACGATGCGGAGCATGCTTTTATAGTCGTCCACGATCAGGATGTTCATATTCATGTTGACGGCCATAGAACACCCGCACAAAAGCAGAAATCAGATTCTATTCGCTGTAATGCACCAAGCTGGTAGCCGGAACATCCAAACGTGTGCGGCCGCCGAGAAAATCCAGCTCGATAACAAAGGCCGCATGGATAATTTCTACGCCGGCCTGCCGCGCCAGCGCCAAAGCCGCCGCCGCCGTGCCGCCCGTTGCCAGTAAATCGTCGCACAAGACCACTTTATCGCCGGGTTTCAGGACGCCTTCCTGCATTTCGATCGTATCTTCGCCATATTCAAGGGCATAGGAGCGGGAAATGGTTTTGCCCGGCAATTTGCCCTTTTTACGCACCATAGCGAAACCGAGGCCCATATGGGCCGCCAGTGACGCCCCAACCAGAAAACCACGCGATTCGATGCCGATCAATTTATCGGGGTTCAATGGGCGTATAATGTCGCTGAGGCGCTCAATCGTCTCGCGCCAGACGGGGCCGTTCCCCAGCAGGGTGCCGATATCGTAAAAAAGGATGCCGGGCTTGGGATAGTCGGGAATCGTGCGAATGTGGGCTTTCAGATCCAGCATAAAAATCTCTCGTTAACCGTTTTCTAACCGACCAGCAGCTTATACTGGCCTCTGATTGCTTTATAAGGAAAACCTCGCGTTTTTCCTATAAAATAATCGCCGGAATAACCTTACAGGTAAAATCATGCCCTCTATCCTGACCTCCGACGATGTCGCCAAGCTTTTGGCCGAACCGTCTGCCTCCGTGCGCGCCGAACTGGCGGGCAAACTGGCGGCGGAAATCGAAAATCCGAATCTCAATCAAACCGAAACCGCTTTGGCGCAGGATATCGTGCGGATTATGGCCAAGGATGTCGAGGCCAGCGTCAGGCAGGCTTTGGCGGAAAATCTGCGTCATGCCACTCATTTGCCGCACGACATCGCGTTGAAGCTCGCCAACGACATCGAAAGCGTCGCCTTGCCGATTCTCGAAAGCTCTCAGGTTCTGGATGATGCCGATTTGATCGACATCATCCGCAATGGCGCGCCCGCCAAACAAGCGATGGTCGCCGGACGCGCAGGCATTTCCGAAAACATCACCGAAGTCCTTATCACCAGCGGCGACGAAAAAGCCGTGGCGAAATTAATGGACAACAAAACCGCCCAGATCAGCGAGATCAGCCTGACGAAAGCCGTTGATCGTTTCGCCGACAACGACGCTATCAAGGAAAAAATCGTCATGCGGCCTTCGCTGCCGCCGACGGTGACCGAACGGCTGGTAACAATGGTTGCCGACAATATGCGCGATTATCTCGTCGCGCATCACCAGATGTCGCCTTCTGTCGCCGCCGATATCGTCATGCAGAGCCGCGAGCGCACCGTTGTCGGGCTGACCGGAAAATCGAATATCGAAGAGTTGGAAAAAATGATTACCCAGATGCATACCAGCGGCCGATTGACGCCGTCGCTGGTTATTCGCGCGCTTTGCATGGGAGACATCGCCTTTTTCGAAATGGCGATTGCGGTAAGGGCGAATGTTCCGGTCGTCAATGCCCGCATTCTGATTCACGATGCGGGGAATTTGGGGCTGAAATCTTTGTATGACCGCGCAGGCATGCCAGCGAATCTTTTGCCTGTCGTCCGCACCGCAATCGACGTCGTGCAGGAAACGGAAATGAGCGATGACGAACATGGCCGCGACCGTTACCGCGCGCGCGTCATCGAACGCATTTTGACAAAATACGAAGGTTTGGGCGCAGAGGACGTTGATTATCTGCTCAACAAATTGGGCGATATTTTGCAACCGGCGGCGTGATTTTTTATAACCGATTGACACCCCCTCTCCCTGCGGCTACTTTCGCTGCGGGTCGCGGCTCCCCACCGAGCCGTTCTTGAGTGAGGTGCCGCTATGATTTCCGGATCGTTGACTAAGCCTGTTCTTCGTCCTGCATGCCCCAATTTCTCCTCTGGCCCTTGTGCCAAACATCCGGGCTGGTCCCTCTCCAATCTCAAAGATGCCGTTCTGGGTCGTTCGCATCGCGCCAAACTTGGCAAAGACCGGTTGAAGCGCGCGATTGACGAAACCAAGGCTTTGCTGGAACTTCCCCCCGATTACATCGTCGGCATTATGGCCGCTTCCGATACTGGCGCCGTCGAATCCGCTTTGTGGTCGTTGCTGGGGCCGCGTCCGGTCGATGTGTTCGCGTGGGAAAGCTTTGGCAAGGATTGGGTGACGGATTGTGTCAAGCAATTGAAGCCTTTACAGACGCGCAGCTTCGTCGCCGATTTCGGCAAATTGCCCGATTTGAAACAAGCCGATTTCACGCATGATGTCGTGTTCACATGGAACGGAACGACATCGGGCGTGATCGTGCCGAATGCCGATTGGATTCCCGATAGCCGCGAAGGGCTGACGATTTGCGACGCGACATCTTCCGCGCTCGCGGTGCCGATGCCGTGGCACAAGCTCGACGTTATCACCTATAGCTGGCAAAAAGTTCTTGGCGGCGAAGCGCAACACGGCATTTTGATTTTGTCGCCGCGCGCCGTCGCACGTTTGGAAAGCCACACGCCAGCGTGGCCCGTGCCAAAAATTTTCCGTCTGACCAAAGACGGCAAAGTGAACAAAGGCATATTTGAAGGCGAAACGATCAACACGCCGTCGATGCTGTGCGTCGAAGACGCGCTGGATGCAATGGCCTGGGCGCGCAATATTGGCGGTGCCAAAGCCCTTGCCGCACGCACGCAAGCCAACGCCAAGATTATCACCGAATGGGTCGCGCGTTCGCCGTGGATTGAGTTTTTGTGCGCGGATGCAGAGGTGCGCTCGCCGACTTCCATTTGCCTGAAACTCTCCGGCACGGCACTGAGCGCAGACGATCAAGCGGCCTTATGCAAGAAAATCACCTCGCTTCTGGAAAAAGAAGGCGTCGCCTACGACATCAATGCGTACCGCGACGCGCCGCCCGGTTTCCGCATCTGGTGCGGCTCGACGGTTGAAGCGAGCGATATTGCCGCGCTGACGCAATGGCTCGACTGGGCGCATGCGGTTTGCCGTGACGAAGCCAAAGCCGCATAGGCTGTATTTATGAAATGGGACAAGAACGACCTGTCCTCGCTCACCGATTATTGGGAAGGCGATTGGGCAATACAGCGCAGCATCCCTGAGCATAGCGCTACGCTGATCGGCGTGGCGCGTTTCCAAAAATCCGGGCGAGAGGCCTGCAGGCCTATTCTGGATTATTGCGAAAATGGAGTACTAACCCTGAACAAGACGAGCGAAACCTTTCAAGCTATGCGGCGTTATTCTTTTGAATGCTTCAGCAATAATGTCGTCTTGTTTTTCGCAGACGGCCTCAATATAGGAAAGGTTTTTCAGAATCTTACCCCAGCAAACAACCCGTCTTCTGCAGATAAACAGGTACTGATAGGCAATCACCTGTGCGTCAAAGACAACTACGGCACCGTTTATGAGATTGCCGATGACGATCATTTCATAGTCACCCACCACGTCAACGGCCCCGCTAAAAACTACACATCCACCACGCTTTATTTTCGCTCACCCTTAACCGCCTAGGAACACATCATGAAACCCAAAGTCTTGATCTCTGATTCCCTTTCTCCTGCCGCCGTCAAAATTTTTCAGGAACGCGGCGTTGATGTCGATATTAAAACCGGCCTGAAACCGGAAGAACTTAAACAAATCATCGGCGATTATGACGGTATCGCCATACGTTCGGCGACGAAAGTGACTCAAGAAATCCTCGGCGCGGCGGCGCGGCTGAAAGTCGTGGGTCGCGCAGGCATCGGCGTCGATAATGTCGATGTGCCGGGAGCGACCTCGCGCGGCGTGGTCGTGATGAATACGCCGTTCGGCAATTCCATCACCACGGCAGAACATGCGATTGCGATGATGTTCGCACTCGCGCGGCAATTACCCGCCGCCAATGCTTCGACGCATGCAGGCAAGTGGGAAAAAGCGCGCTTTATGGGCGTGGAAGTCACCGGAAAAACGCTGGGTATCATCGGCTGCGGCAATATCGGTTCGAACGTCGCCGAACGCGCGCTGGGCCTGAAAATGAAAGTGATCGCCTTCGATCCGTTTTTAACGGCAGAACGCGCCGCCAAACTGGGCGTAGAAAAGGTTGAGCTCGACCAGCTTTTCCCCCGCGCCGATTTCATCACGCTGCACACGCCGCTGACTGAACAGACCAAGGGCATCGTCAACGCCGCAGCTTTGGCGAAATGCAAGAAGGGCGTCTATATCATCAATTGCGCGCGCGGCGGATTGGTCGTGGAAGCGGACTTGCAAGCGGCGATCGAGTCGGGCCAAGTCGCAGGCGCGGCATTAGACGTTTTTGCCGAAGAACCCGCCAAGCAGCATCCTTTGTTCGGCAATGAAAAACTGATTTGTACGCCGCATCTGGGCGCATCGACCAATGAAGCGCAGGAAAATGTCGCCTTGCAAGTCGCGGAACAAATGAGCGATTTTCTGCTGACAGGTGCCGTCACCAATGCGTTGAACATGCCCTCGATCTCGGCGGAAGACGCGCCGAAATTGCGGCCTTATCTGAAACTCGCCGAACAATTGGGCGCGTTTGCGGGACAAGTGACCGACAGCGGCATCACCTCGATCAGCATCGAATATGAAGGCGAGATTGCCGAGCTTAACACGCGGCCCATTACCAATATGATCGTGATGGGCTTGCTGCGCCCCTCGCTGGAAACGATCAATATGGTCAATGCCCCGGTTGTCGCCAAAGAGCGCGGCATTAAAATATCGGAAACCAAAAGCAACGACAGCGGCGATTACAACACACTGATCCGACTGAAAATCGAGGGCGCGCAAACCACCTTTACGCTCGCCGGAACTTTGTTCAGCGGCAAGCCTCGTCTGGTCGCGGTGAATAATGTTTTTCTGGAAGCCGAATTGACGCCGAATATGCTGTTCGTGCGCAACAAGGACAAGCCGGGCTTCATCGGCCGTCTGGGCACCGCCTTGGGCGAAGCCAAAATCAACATCGCCAACTTCATGCTGGGCCGCAGCGAAGAAGGCGCGGATGCCGTATGTCTGGTCGCTGTTGACGGCGAAATTCCGGCAACGGTTCGCGATGCGGTAAAAGCCCTGCCCGGCGTCATCAGCGCATATATGTTGAAATTTTAGGTTCCCTCTCCCTCTGGGAGAAGGGATTAGGTCGGCGCTGACGTTCTTTGCCTGCGCGGCGGTCCTACAGGAATGGGTATCGGCTGCGGTGCAACGGCTGTCAGGCTTTTGCCGAAATCGGAAATTGCGCTTAACAATTTCTTTGTTTCCTTCATCCCGCCACCGCCCTGCTTGCTCGGCCAGTCCCACATGCCTGTTTTTTTGTCGAAGTAAAGATCTGGAATATCGCGCAAGCTTGATTTTAACTGCACGCCTGCTATCGAATTTTGTATCAGCGGAGCGATAAGCATACCCCATGAGGAGTTTAGGTTGAGGGCTTTCAAGCCCACCCAAGATCCAATCAGAATGGAAGTCCCTACAAAGTAAGCTGCATTCATATTTTTTGTGTGATTAACAGGCGTAGAATTTCCTCCAACTACTGTCGGGACAGGAAACATCCAAGCAATACCTCGAATAATCTCCCTGAACCCCCAAGTAGCAACGACATACGGCGCGGCCTTGATATCCCCTTGCAGAAGCTGAGACACCGCATACGCAGCCAACACAGTAAACCCGGCCGTATCACGATATTTATAGGGCAGGCACAACAGCTCTCCTGCGATTTTAAAGCCTGTTTGAATCGGTTTCATTTTATGTATAAATCCTTTAAATTAATGGGTGATCCTACTCTTTTAGGCTCTTACGCGGCAAGATATGAATTACCTTCATCCCGAATGGCTGGTTTCCCCTGCTCCCGTCGCTTATCCAGAAGCGTTAACGGCGATGGAAAACCGCGTTAATGATATTATCGCGGGCGCGGCGTCTGAACGGATTTGGCTGTTGGAGCATCCCCCCCTTTATACGGCGGGAACTTCGGCTGACCCTGTCGAGCTGAAAGACGCGGCGCGGTTTCCGGTTTTTGCGACGGGGCGCGGCGGCCGTTACACCTATCACGGCCCCGGCCAGCGCGTAATTTACGCAATGGTCGATCTACGCAAACGCGGCAAGGATTTGCGCCAGCATGTCTGCAGGTTAGAGGAATGGGTCATTCGCGTGCTGGCCGATTTCGGCGTTAAAGGCGAACGGCGCGAGGGACGCATTGGCATCTGGGTTGCCCGCGACGGACGCGAAGAAAAAATCGCCGCCGTCGGCGTGCGCGTGCGCAAATGGGTTGCCTATCACGGACTGTCTTTAAACGTCGATCCCGATTTGTCACATTTTTCCGGCATCGTACCGTGCGGAATTTCTGAATTCGGCGTGACGTCGCTGCGCAAACTGGGATTGGGCGCGACTTTGCCGGAAGTCGATGCGGCATTCCGGCGGCATCTTGATATTTTAATGCCCCGACTTTAATCCGGTGACGAATTCCGACAAGCCGATCTGGCGGCGGCGTTTCAAACGCTCGGCGAGCAGAATCGCCTTTACCGCCATAACCGATTGGTCGATATCGCGGTTGACGATGACGTAGTCATATTCAGCCCAGTGGCTCATTTCGTCGGCGGCTTTGGCCATACGGCGATTGATTTCCGTGGGATTATCCTGCGCACGCGAGAATAAGCGTCGTTCGAGTTCATGCCAGGTGGGCGGCAGGATGAAGATGCTGACAAGATCATCGCGGGCTTTTTCCGCGAGTTGCTGCGTGCCCTGCCAGTCGATATCGAACAAAACATCGCGCCCCTGCGCCAGCGTCTTTTCGACTGGCAAACGCGGCGTGCCGTAGTAATTGCCAAATACTTTGGCATGTTCCAGCAATTGTTCGCGATTGACGAGAAGATTGAATTCGGTCGCATCGACGAAAATGTAATCCTTGCCATCGACTTCGCCGACGCGCGGCGCGCGGGTCGTGACCGAGATCGAGAGCGCGATTTCAGAATCCGCCTCCAGCAAACGGTGCGAAAGCGTGGTCTTGCCTGCGCCCGACGGCGAGGACAGAACCATCATCAAGCCGCGGCGGCGGATAAGATCGAAGGGGAGCGTGGAAGTCATAAATCTTTTAAGCATTTTTAAGCGCAAACGGCAATTAAAGTTTCCCTCTCCCGCCACGCTTCTTCTTTAGTTGTCGGCGAAGCCGATGCGCGGGAGAGGGAATCTTCGGAACACATTTCCTTAATTACAAAACCC
>JBAVWC010000392.1:0-10373 GCA_049697595.1 Alphaproteobacteria bacterium | reverse complement strand
GCTTGTGTCACAAGCTGCAGCTTAATAAAATCGTCGCCGATTGGTGTTTTTTATGCGCTTGACTTCTTTCCCGGGCCCCGATAAAGATATGTTATAACATAACGTTCTGGATCATTCATGAAACGCTTTCTCCTCACAACCGCCCTGCTCATCTCCTCGCCCGCCTGGGCAGCCACGGCCAATGTGGACGGCACGCTGCATGACAAGGCGGGCGCTGTTTTGGCTAACACACAAGTCAAACTACAAAACGGTCAAGGCGTCGTCGTCAAGATCGCAACCAGCGACGCACAGGGGCATTATAAATTCACAGGCGTTGCGGCGGGGAGCTACGTGCTACTCGCGACGCAGAAAGACGCGGTGCTGGGATCGACGCATTTATCGGTCGCGGGCGCGGAAGATTTGCACAAAGACCTGAACCTGTCCGACGATCAGACGATGAATATCGTCATAGGCCAGCGCCTGGAGGCGCGCAACGATCTGTCGCCGAGAACGGGAACGTCTGCCTATACGATCAATCAGCAATCGATCGAGGCTTTGCCGCAAGGGGCCGACACGCCGCTCGACAAGGTTTTATTGCAAACACCGGGTGTTGCCGAAGATTCCGCAGCAAGCGGGAGCCTTCATATTCGCGGCGAGCATGCCGATGTGCAATATCGCCTCAACGGCATTTTGCTGCCCGACGGCATCAGCGGGTTCGGCGATACAATTGACTCGCATATTATCGCAAGCGCGACTTTGCTGGACGGCGTGTTGCCCGCGCAATATGGATTCCGCACAGCGGGCGTGGTCGATATCGATACCAAGACCGGTTTTGAAAACGGAGGAAGCGCGAGCCTTATGGGTGGCAGCAACGGCACGCTGCAAGCTTCCGTCGATTACGCAGGCACGGCCAATGACGCCAATTATTTCGTGTCGGCGACGCATTTGTCGTCGGATCTGGGCATTGAAAATCCGACGCCTGCGGCCAATGCCATTCACGATCACACCGAACAGAATAAGCAATTCGGTTATGCAGATTATATGATCAATCCCTATCAACGGCTGGAAATGGCTGCGGGCGACGCTATCAGCTATTTCCAGATTCCGAATAATCCCAATCAAACGCCTCAATTCAGCATTACCGGAGTCGCCACGCCGAATTCCGGAAGCCTCAACGAGCGCCAGTTCGAGAGCAATCAATTCGTCACCGCCGCGTGGCAAGGCAGCAATGACGGAGTCACGGTACAGATCGCGCCTTACGTCCGCAATTCGGAAACCCATTTCCGGCCCGATGTGGACGGCGATTTGATCTATAACGGCCTTGCGTCGGATGTGCAGTACACCGACCTTGCCACCGGATTACAAAATGACAATAGCTGGCGTATCAACGGCGAACATACGCTGCGCGGCGGATTCACGGTGCAGAACGATCATGTGCAAAGCGACGCCACCTCTTATGCTTTGACCAATGCGAGCGGCGATACCGTCGTCTCTTCGCCTATCGTCAACGATCACACCAAAGACGGGCAACTATACGGCACCTATCTGCAAGACGAATGGAAACTTACCGATGCATTGACGATGAATTACGGCGCGCGGTTCGACGATATGGAACAATATGTCAGCGCCAATCAGCTGAGCCCGCGCATCGCGTTCGTTTATAAAGCGACCGACACGACCACGCTGCATGCCGGATATGCGCGTTATTTTACGCCGCCGCCGATGGAATTGATTTCCACCTCGGACATCGCCGCATTCGCCAACACGACGGGCGCGCAGACCGGCGCGGATTCGCCAGTTAAGCCTGAACGTTCGAATAGTTTTGATATCGGCGCGACGCAGAAAATCGGCACCCATTGGGAAATCGGCAATGATGCTTATTACAAACTGGTGCATGATATGCTCGATGAGGGACAGTTCGGCACGGCGTTGATTTTGACTCCGTTCAATTACGAACACGGCTATATCTACGGCGACGAAGTCACGGCGACCTATACCGGAGACAAGCTGAAAGGCTATGGCAACTTCGCCTTCTCGCGCGCAATGGGCGAGGATGTTTCGTCGGCGCAGTTCAATTTCTCGCCAGCCGAATTGGCCTATATCAGCAACAATTATGTGCATCTCGATCATGACCAGACCTATACCCTGTCGGGCGGCGTGACTTATGATGTGCTGGAAAACACGACGCTTGGAAGCGACATGCATGCGGGCAGCGGTCTGCGCGACGGCTTCGCCAACACCAGCCATTTGCCGCCTTATGCGACTTTGGATCTAAGCGCGGAACAGAAACTCGACCTGATGCCGCACGACCAGACGGCGATACGGTTAAGCGTCACCAACATCATGAACAGCGCCTATGAATTGCGCAACGGTACAGGCATAGGCGTCGGGGCACCGCAATGGGGCGCGAGGCGTGGGGTGTTTCTGGCGCTGGTGCAGAAGTTTTAAGCTGCGTAGTTTTCCGGAAACAGCTTCCGTTCCACCAGCTCCAGCATGATATGAACCATCTTGATGTGCAGTTCCTGCACGCGGTCGGCATAGGAACCGCCGGGGGTTGCCAGCAGCACATCGCTGAGCGCGGCCAGAGGGCAATCGCTTTTGCCCGTCATCGCGATAACTTTGACGCCTTTTTGTTTGGCCATCTCGGCGGCTTTCAGGACATTCGGGCTTTTGCCGCTGGTGCTGATTGCCAGCAACACATCCCCTGCCCGCGCATGCGCTTCGACATAGGTGGAGAAGATATAGTCATAGCCAAAATCATTGGCGACGCAGGTGATATGACCGGGTTCGCAGATCGCCGTCGCGGGAAGCGGGCGGCGGTTCTTGCGGTAGCGACCTGTGAATTCTTCGGCAAAATGCATCGCGTCGCACATCGATCCGCCGTTGCCGCAACTGAAAACGCGCCCACCGTTTTTGAAACTTTCAACCAGAGTATCTCCCGCTTTTTCCAGCGCGGAAAGCGTTTCCTGATTGGCGAGCAGATTTTGCAGCGCGGTTTGCGCTTCGGTCAAAGCGGCGCGAATGACGGTCTGGGACATTTGGATTCTCTCCTGAAAAACAGGCGTGCATCATGCCTGATTGCGAGTGGGCTGGCAATGAAGGTATTTAAATGCGGACCGCAACCCCTCACCCGTCTCGCGCAAGGGCGCGAGCCACCCGGGTCCAATGGGAGAGGGATTTACGCCTGCTTCCTAAAAGAAATCGTAGGCGCGACAGGGTGCATGCGGCTTTGGGAAACCCACATATCGTCCTGTTTTCTATATTTCGATTTAACAGCGGCCCACGCCACGCGATGGGCTGTCTCTTCAAGGCTCGTTTGATTGCGCCGCTCGAAAGGATCGCTGTATTCGTGCCAGGCGTTGTTGAATGCCGCAAGATAAATAGCCTGCGCATGCGGGGGCAACACTTTTTTGACATTGGGGGGCAAGTCGGCGGTGCGACGATAGGGCATGATTTCCTCCTATACTACAGATCGGCTTAAGACGCCAATCGGATGACGGTTTTCGTTAAGCGGCTTGTTTGACGTCGAGCTTGCGAGTCTTGGATTGGGAGTCCGCTTTTTTGGGCACCGTGATCGTCAAGACGCCTTTGTTCATGCTGGCTTCGGCTTGCTCCACATTGGCAAGATTGGGCGGCAAGGCGACCATACGCTGGAATTCGCCGAAGGAACGTTCCTGACGGACATATCCGTTTGCTTCTTCTTTGGATTCCTCTTCCTTCTTTCCCTTGATCGTCACGCAACCTTCGTTGATCGTGACCGTGATATCTTTGGCGTCCATACCCGGAAGTTCCGCCGTGACTTTGAACTCTTTATCCGTTTCGGCGACATCCGTAGCCGGACGCAGGCTGAAAGGCTCATACACTTCAGGAGTCCGCCACAAATACGGCAGGCTCTCGCCGAAGAAACTGTGAAACAAATTGTTCATTTCATCCTGCAATGCCTGAACGGGACTGGCTCCATTCGTGACGGCAACGGGAACTTTCTTTTCTTGCGATGCTTGATTCATGATGACATCTCCCTCGGCGAATGTTGGCAATACCTTCTTCTAGAGAATTCAAAAGGCGATGACTTGACGGATATCAAATTATCTTTCCCAATCAGCTTTAGCATAACCCAATCATCCCGATAATGCGGGAGCATACATATGTAGTGATACGACGCCTTGAAAATATAGAGGGTGATCATGACGATGTGGTTTCACGATCGGCAGGATGCCGGAAAATATTTGGCGGATAAACTATCGCCGTGGATCGAACGCGACGACGTTATCGTGCTGGCTCTGCCGCGCGGCGGCGTTCCTGTGGCGTTTGAAGTCGCGCAATCGCTGCATGCGCCGCTCGACCTGATGCTGGTGCGCAAGCTGGGTTTGCCGGGGCAAAAGGAATTGGCGATGGGCGCGCTTGCGCCACCTGATATTTGCGTTTTTAATCACGAAGTCATCCGCAACGCCGCCGTATCCCAGGAAGACATTGACGCAGTGGTGGCAAAGGAAACAGAGGAATTAAAGCGCCTTAATCGCCGTTATCGCTTTAACGAGCCGCCGCCGGATTTGAAAAACAAAATCGTCATTCTGGTCGATGACGGCGCGGCGACGGGCGCCACGATGCGCGCCGCTCTTAACGCCGTGGCGCAACAACGTCCGGCGCGCGTTATCGCCGCCCTTCCCGTCGCTTCGCCAGAAGCATTCGAACTTCTTCAGCAACATGCCAACGATGTTCTGTGTTTGCACCAGCCCACGCTCTTTCTGGGCGTGAGCGAGGTCTATAGCCATTTCGACCAGACGACGGACGAGGAAGTCATGACGCTTCTGGAAAAAGCGCGGCACTGGGGCAAAGGCCACGTCCATTTCGACGGAGGGCGCAAACATGCCGGCGGCCTATAATCATCTGGTCAGCCAGATTCGAGGTCATTCGATCGCGCTGACGGGTGACGGCGCGGATTATGCGCCTTTGCTTTCCATGATCGGCGATGCGCGCTTTGTCCTGATCGGCGAAGCGACGCACGGCACCGACGAATTCTATCGCTTTCGAGCCGACCTGACCAAGCATCTGATCCAGCATCGGGGATTTGCCGCCGTCGCTGTCGAAGCCGATTGGCCCGATGCTTATCGCGTCAATCGCTATGTACGCGGCGATCCTAACATCGATAATTCCACAAGCGCTCTTGCGGAATTTACGCGCTTTCCCACCTGGATGTGGCGCAACGATATCGTCGCCTCGTTCGCCGACTGGCTGCGCGATTACAATCGGTTCAAGCGCACGGCCCAAAAAAAAGCGGGGTTTTACGGGCTGGATATCTACAGCCTGAATGCGTCGATGCGGGCCGTTACCGATTATTTGGACACGGTCGACCCGGCTGCGGCGCAACGAGCGCGGCAGCATTACAGTTGTTTCGATAATTGCGACATCAGGAATCCGCAAGATTACGGACATGCCAGCTCGATGGGCCTCACACCGTCCTGCGAAGCAGATGTCGTGCGGCAATTGGTCGTCTTGCGCGAGCGCGCGTTTGAATATTTGCAGCAAGACGGCGTGATCTCTTACGAAGCTTTTTTCTGCGCCGAGCAGAATGCGAAACTGGTCGTCGCGGCGGAAGCCTATTATCGCGGCATGTTTCAAAGCCGTATCACTTCGTGGAATTTGCGCGATCGCCATATGACGGAAACGTTGGAATCGCTCGCCGACCATATCGGCAACCAGCGCGGCGAGCCGTCCAAAATCGTTGTGTGGGCGCATAACGCCCATGTCGGCGATGCGCGCGCGACGGAAATGGGCGAGCGCGGCGAAGTCACTATCGGGCAATTGATACGCGAGCGTTATGGGCGCGAGTCTTTCCTGATCGGCTTTTCGACCTATGACGGAACCGTGACGGCCGCTTCGGAATGGGACGGCGCAGCGGAAAAGAAAATAATACGGAAGGTGGTGTTCGAAAGTTACGAACACCTGTTCCACGATACGGGGATCAAGAATTTTATGCTGCTGCTGCGCAATAGTCCCGACCTTGCCAGTCATTTGCATCTCAACCGTTTGCAAAGGGCTATCGGCGTTCTTTATCTGCCGCATACCGAACTTCACAGCCATTATTATTATTCGCACCTGCCGGAGCAATATGACGTCCTTGTTCACTTCGATACGACGCATGCGTTGCATGCACTGGATGACGCCGTCCTCTGGCATCAAGGCGAGGCTTTCGAAGCCTATCCCACCGGCCTTTAAATTTTGGGGATCATCGTGATTATTTATCCGTTACTGCTTCTTCTCGTTTTGATCGTCGTTGCTTTCTTTTATGGGAGCAGTTTCGGCTGGGTCGGCGGAACATGGCCTCGCAAGACAAAATTTATGGTGGCGATCCTGCTGGCTATGCTGCTTGCTCCGATTGCCGGAATCGTTCTTTCGGCGAAAGGCGCATGCCCCGAATCCACAATCGGCAAAGAACAGAGCTGGCACTGCCTGCGTGCGAGCATCGGCGCACCCGTTCTTCCTCAAGCAAGCACACCGAAATGAAATCGCGTAGAACCTGTTCGTGATCTCGTCAGGCCGCCAGCGAAAATGTCATTTTTCAGAAGGATAAAGCGCAGCGCACTCTTGTACGTGAGTATTTATCATTCTGAAAAAGCGCATTTGCAGCAAGGCCTCACGAGATCATGAACAGGTTCCTATGCAGACACAGTGGACAGCGTCAAAATTTCCTCTGCACCGGGGGCATGAAGATCGAGGGAGATGCAGAGAGAAACAGTGCCTTCGGCAATCAGAACCGATTTGCGCCCCTTGACCGGCAAGATAATATTATTTTCGATACAGTAACGGATCAAGGCAAAGATCAGCTTGTCGCCGGAAAAGACCACGCTGGATTCCTGTTTAGTGGGATCGGTTTCTACATTCACCCGCATGCTGGTTGAGTCGATAATTTCAAAATCGACAATTTTCCCGTCGGGTAAAATATCCGGGCTCATACGACGGTGAGATTCAAGAGCAGAGAGTAATTCCGGCTTGCTTAGAATAATCCGGCGCACTTCCTGAACCATTATGTATCTCCTAAAAAAACACTGCCCTGATCAATACCGTTCGAAAAATGCATGCACAGGATAAATCCCACAAACCCGCCTGCGGCCCAAATCTACCCCATAGTTGTATAGTTTATTCGTTAAGTTACCTTAAAGATGCTCGCAAATAGGCCTTTTTAAATCTCAGGCTCGGGTTTGGGGCGGGTTTTTTTGACATAATCGGCGATCAAAAAGGCGAGTTCCAGCGCTTGTGTAGCGTTCAGGCGCGGGTCGCAATGGGTTTCATAGCGTTCCGAGAGTCCGGCATCCGTCACCGCAGAGGTGCCACCGATACATTCGGTAACCTCTTGCCCCGTCATTTCCAGATGCACGCCGCCGGGATGCACGCCTTCGGCGCGGCACGTGTCGAAGAAACCGCGCACTTCGGCAAGGATGCGCGTAAATTCGCGGGTTTTGTACCCGCTGTCGGAGACATGCGTATTGCCGTGCATAGGATCGCTGCACCAGATAACGGAATGCCCCCCGGATTTCGTCGCGCGCAATAAGGGCGGCAGCGCCGAGGCGATTTTTTCGTCCCCCATGCGGGCAATCAATGTCAATCGTCCGGGTTCATTGGCGGGGTTAAGAATGTCGATGAGACGCAAAAGCTCATCGGGCGTCATGTTCGGCCCGCATTTAAGGCCAATTGGATTTTTAACGCCGCGCAGAAATTCCACATGTGCGCCGTCGGGCTGGCGCGTGCGTTCCCCTATCCACAGCATATGCGCCGAAACATCGTACCAATCGCCCGTCGTGCTATCGATGCGGGTCAGCCCCTGTTCATAGGGCAAAAGCAAAGCTTCATGCGAAGTATAAAATTCGGTTTCGCGGATCTGCGCCGAGGTTTCCGCCGTGATGTTACAGGCCCCCATAAAATCAAGCGTTTCGCCGATGCGGGAGGCGAGATCGTTATAGCGTTCGGTTTGCAAACTGCGTCCGACGAAATCGAGATTCCATTGATGCACGCGATGCAGATCGGCATAACCACCCTGAATAAAAGCGCGCAGCAGATTGAGCGTAGAGGCCGATTGATTATAGACCTGAATCATGCGTTCAGGATCGTGGCGTCGCGCTTCGGGGGTGAAGTCGATGCCGTTGATGATATCGCCACGATAACTGGGCAGCGTCACGCCGTTGCGCGTTTCGGTATCGTCGGAGCGCGGCTTGGCGAACTGGCCCGCCATACGCCCGACTTTGACCACGGGAATGCCGCCGCCGAAAGTCAGCACGACGCCTATTTGCAAAATCATGCGGAAGGTGTCGCGGATATTGTTCGCGGAAAACTCGGTAAAGCTTTCGGCGCAATCGCCACCCTGAAACAAAAACGCTTCGCCCGCCGCCACTTTGGCGAGAGCTTTCTTCAACTTGCGCGCTTCGCCCGCAAAAACCAAAGGCGGCAATTTGGCAAGACGCGTTTCAGCCTCGATGCGCTTGGCATCGTCCAGATAAGTCGGCATCTGCTTGGCCGGTTTCGCGCGCCAGCCGTCCGGTGTCCAATTGGGAGTATTTGTCATAGCCACACCTTAATGCATTACACGTCCGTGTGTAACGAGAGTTTGCGAGTCTGTCGAATTTTAACCTTTAAGACCTTCATTCCTTGCCAATCCTATCCCTCTTGGACTAGAACCTTTTTGAACCCCAAACCAAATGGATAATCGCTATGGCCGCTTACCAGTATATTTATGTGATGAAATCTCTGTCCAAAGCCTGGCCCGGGGGCAAGAAGGTTTTGGACGATGTTTGGCTGTCCTTCTATCCGACGGCAAAAATCGGCGTTTTGGGGCCGAACGGTGCCGGTAAATCGACTCTGCTGAAAATTATGGCGGGACTGGACACCGATTATTCGGGCGAGGCTTGGGTCGCAGAGGGCGCCGTTGTCGGTTATCTGCCACAGGAACCTCAACTCGACCCGAAATTGACCGTTCTGGAAAATGTTGTTTCGGGATTGGGCGAGAAGAAAGCCCTGCTCGACCGGTTCGATGCCGTCAATGCGAGATTGGGCGAAGTCGAAGACCCCGACGAGATGCAGAAGCTGATCGATGAACAAGCCGCCTTGCAGGAAAAAATAGACGCCGGAAATTTGTGGGATTTGAACCGGACGATTGAGATTGCGCTGGATGCTTTGCGCTGCCCGCCGCCGGACTCGCCAGTCACAAACCTTTCAGGCGGCGAACGCCGCCGCGTGGCTCTGTGCCGGTTGTTGCTGCAACGGCCCGACCTCTTGCTGCTCGACGAACCGACCAACCATTTGGATGCGGAATCTATCGAGTGGTTACAGCGATATCTCGCGGATTATACGGGTGCCGTCGTTATGGTAACGCATGACCGTTACTTCCTCGACAATGTTACCGGCTGGATTCTGGAACTCGACCGCGCCAAAGGGATTCCTTACGAAGGGAATTACACGGCGTGGTTGGAACAGAAACAGAAGCGGCTGGAGCAGGAATCCCGCGAAGAAACCGGACGTCAGAAAACGCTGGCCCGCGAATTGGAATGGATACGACAATCGCCGAAGGCCCGGCATGCCAAGAGCAAAGCCCGTATTACGTCTTACGAAGATTTGCTCGCGCAAAGCACCGAGACGAATTCCGATACGGCGCAGATTATCATCCCTGCCCCTCCGCGTTTGGGCAACATCGTTATCGAAGCCGATCATTTGCGCAAATCATTCGGCGACCGGCTGTTGATCGATGATTTGTCGTTCAAATTGCCGCCGGGCGGTATCGTCGGCATTCTGGGCGCGAACGGCGCGGGTAAATCGACCTTGTTCCGCATGATAACGGATCAGGAAAAACCCGATGCGGGAACAATCCGGCTCGGCGAAACGGTCAAGCTGGGTTATGTCGATCAAAGCCGTGATAGTCTGCATGCGGAGAAAACCGTATGGGAAGAAATATCCGACGGCAACGACATCATCGATCTCGGCAAAAAAACAATGCCGAGCCGCGCCTATGTCGCCGCGTTTGGATTCAAGAGCGTCGATCAACAGAAGAAAGTCGGCATCCTGTCAGGCGGCGAACGTAACCGCGTGCATATGGCAAAAATGCTGAAATCCGGCGCGAATGTTTTGCTCCTCGATGAACCTTCGAACGATTTGGATGTCGATACGCTGCGCGCTTTGGAAGACGCGATTGTCGCCTTCCCCGGCTGCGTCGTCGTCATCACCCATGATCGCTGGTTTATGGATCGCGTTGCGACGCATATTCTGGCGTTTGAAGGCGACAGCCAGGTAGTGTGGTTCGAAGGTAATTATCAGGACTACGAAGTGGACCGTCATCGCCGGTTAGGCGCAGCAGCGGATCAGCCACACCGGATCAAGTATAAGCCGTTGCAGCGCGGGTAAAACCAATC
>JBAVWC010000391.1:0-7197 GCA_049697595.1 Alphaproteobacteria bacterium | reverse complement strand
CGGTTGGCCGCTCTTCTTGGGCTTGCGGGCCTTGCGGCAGCCACCGGGGTTATCGTGTGGAGCGGCTGGGCGCAGGTGGCGCAGGCTTTGGCGCAAGCGGGGCTGTGGGGCATTGTCGCGACCTCGCTCTTTCATTTTTTGCCGCTGATCGTGTCGAGTGCCGGGTGGCAGGTTCTGATGCCGGGGAAGCATCGCCCGTCTTTGGCGATGTTCGTTTATTTCATGTGGGTGCGGGCTGCCGTCAATAACCTGATGCCTGTCGCGCGGATTGGCGGCGAAATTGCCGCCGTGCGGGTGATGACGGCGCACGGCATGCGTAAAAATCTGGCGATTGCCATAACCGTCGTGGAATTGACTTTGTCGATCGCGGCGATTTTTGTGTTTGTCGCGCTAGGCGTTCTTTTGTTCGCTTTGCGGGTCAGCGATCATAATACAGCTACGCAACTGGGTTGGGGGCTGTTGCTGTCGTTGCCCTTGATCGGGGCATTGGCTGTCGTGCAGAAAATCGGTTTCTTTGGTATGCTGTCGCGCCTGTTCCGCGCGGCGTTCCGCGATAAATGGGCATCGATAGCGGGCAATGCGGCGCGGCTGGATCGCGCCGTTGCGACTCTTTACCGCCGCCGGGGCCGCGCTGTGGCATGCGGTCTTATGCAGTTTGTGGCGTGGAGTTTGGGTTCGGTCGAAATTTGGCTGGCCTTGAATTTTCTGGGTCACCCGCTGCCGCTGATCGAGGCGGCGATGATTGAGGCCCTTATTCAAGGCTCCGTCACCGCCGGATTCGCTATCCCCGGTGCTTTGGGCGTTCAAGAGGCTGGCTTTTTGTTTTTTGGTGGTATGCTGGGCCTGCCGCCCGGCACCGCTGCCGCGCTGGCAGTCATGCGGCGCTGCCGCGATTTGATTTGCTATGCGCCGGGCCTGATTGCCTGGCAGATGCATGAAGGAAAAAGGTTGCTTCGATGACAGATGATCCGAAACCCGATAGCGAACAAGCGCGCGTCCTTTTTGCGCAGCCCTGCGATTTCATGCTTGCGGCGGCAGACCCCGCGCAATTCCCCGAAACCAAATTGCAGGAAATCGCCTTTATCGGACGTTCGAATGTCGGCAAATCTTCGCTGATTAACGCGCTGACGGGCCGCAAGGGATTGGCGCGCGCTTCCAACACGCCGGGGCGCACGCAGCAAGTGGTTTTCTTTAACCTCGCGCAGCGTTTGATGCTGGTCGATTTGCCGGGCTACGGCCACGCCGAAGCGCCGCGAGCAGAAAAAGACCGCTGGAACGAATTGGTTAATCAATATCTGCGCCAGCGACGCTCGTTGAAATGCGTTTGCTTGCTTCTGGACGGGCGTCACGGGGCCAAAGCGAACGATCTGGACATGATGACCTTCCTCGACCGCGCGGCGGTCAGTTATCAAGTGGTGCTGACGAAAATGGATCAGGTGCGCGCAATCGACCGCGAAAAACGCATGCAGCAGGTCAAGGGTGTTCTGTCCAAACATGTCGCAGCGCGCAGCGATGTTCTGGCGACAAGCGCGGAAAACAAATTGGGCCTGGACGAATTAAAAGTTTTTCTAACGGTATTTGCGGTTTGAGGGGATTACCTCGGCCCAATGCGCTGAATGCTGTCGGTTAAAGCGCCGCCGCGTCGGATGACGGCGATGTTCAGGTTTTCGTCGCCGCGCATGCGGCTGATGATGTCTTGCTCGCAGGTAATCTGTACTTGTCCCAAAGCCGTCACGGCCATTGACGCTACTTTGTCGTTGAGTTCTTCTTCCATAAGCCAGTGAGCGATTTGATCGATGAATTGCGTGGCCTGAGCGCGGCGGATCTCGGCTTCGCGATTGCGCGGCACTTCGAATTCGCCGTCCATTTGCAGTTCGATGAAGTAGCGGTTTTTGTCCGATGTCATGTGCGCCTCCTTCGTGAGAACGACACTTTTATCGCGCGCCGCGACTTAAAAATGTTTTAAGATTGCCACCTTATTCGGATGATGTAACATCGAAGACACATGATGAAAAAGCCGCTTAAAATTCCGTCACCGCAAAGTCTTGCCAACATCGCGCTGCATTATCTCGGGCGCTATGCCGCATCCGAGGCATCGTTGCGTCGCGTGCTGACCAATCGTTTGCGTCGCGTAACGATGCAAAATTCTGAATTCGCAAAAGACCTTGAGCGTCAGCAGGCATTGCGTTCCGTGATCGAAACAATCATCGCGACGCATAAAAGAACGGGCGTGATTAACGACGCGATATTCGCCGAAACAAAAGTTAACAGCCTGCGTCGGCAGGGACGCTCGCGCCGCGCCATTCAACAAAAGTTAAGCGCAAAAGGTATCGCAAGCGAAACAATTACGACAGCATTAAGTCAAAATAATGACGGCGCAGAACCGGCGGATATCGAATTAAAAGCGGCAATGGCGTTAGCGCGAAAACGTAAATTGGGCCCGTTCCGGAAAACGCTTGCCGACGCCGACCGCAGCCGTAAAGATTTCGCAGCACTGGCGCGCGCGGGCTTTTCCTCCGACATCGCGCGCCGTGTGTTAAAAACAGAAGCGCCTGATGAATGGGAATGAACTTTCTGCAAAAATAAAAAAGGGTCACATGACAAAAAAACTTTCTACGCAACGCAAAGACGCTAAAGCCAATCCGATGTGGGGCGGGCATTATGCCGCAGGGCCTGCGGCGATTATGGCAGAAATCAACGCCTCGATTGATGTCGATCGGCGGCTTTACGCGCAGGATATTCGCGCATCAAAAGCGCATGCGTCGATGCTGGTGACGCAAGGCATTCTCAGCGCCAAAGATGGTCGTGCGATACTCAAAGGGCTCGACGAGATTTTGCATGAGATCGAAAGCGGGAAATTTGAATTTTTTCAGGCGCTCGAAGATGTGCATATGAATATCGAAGCGCGCTTGCGCGAAAAAATCGGCGACGCCGCCGGACGTTTGCACACGGCGCGTTCGCGCAACGATCAGGTCGCGACGGATTTTCGGTTATGGCTGCGCGACACGCTGGATGAATTGGACATCGCCTTGCGCGATTTGCAATCGGCGTTGCTCGACAAGGCCGAAAAACACGCCGGTTTGCCGATGCCCGGTTTTACTCATTTGCAACCGGCGCAGCCGATTACCTTTGGTCATCATTTGCTTGCCTATGTCGAAATGACGGGGCGCGACCGCGCGCGGTTGAGTGATGCGAGAACGCGCCTCAATGAACTGCCTCTGGGCGCTGCGGCTTTGGCGGGAACGTCTTTTCCCATAGACCGCGTACAGGTCGCCAAAGAATTAGGATTTGATCGCCCTATGGCGAATTCGCTCGACGCCGTTTCGGCGCGGGATTTCGCTTTGGAGTTTCTGGGCGCGGCGACGATTTTGGGTGTGCATCTGTCGCGGCTCGCCGAAGAAATAGTGATTTGGGCTAGCCCGTCTTTCGGCTTCATCAAATTGACCGAGGCCTTTACCAGCGGCAGCTCGATCATGCCGCAAAAGCGCAATCCCGACGCGGCGGAATTGGTGCGCGCCAAAACCGGGCGGTTGCTGGGCGCTTTCACTGCACTGACCGTCGTCATGAAGGGGCTGCCTTTGGCCTATGCCAAGGATATGCAGGAAGACAAGGAACAGGTTTTCGATGCCGCCGACACTTTGCGCCTCTCTCTGGCGGCAATGGCGGGTATGGTGCGCGATATGGAGCCGCAAGAAGTGGCAATGTCAGAAGCCCTGCAACAAGGGTTTATCACGGCGACCGATCTGGCTGACTGGCTGGTGCGGGCGGCTGACGTTCCGTTCCGCGACGCTCACCACATCACCGGCAAGATCGTGCGGTTGGCTGAGCAGAAAAAATGCCGCCTCGATCAGCTCATGCTGGCCGATATGCGGGCGATTGATGCCCGTATGACAAAGGATGTTTTCGCCGTCCTCGACCCCGCTAAAGCCGCCACCAGCCGCACCAGTTTCGGTGGTACGGCGCCCGCGAATGTGAAAAGGGCGGTTAAAGCGGCGCGGGAGTCAAATGCACAGCCCACTAGGCTTAAGGGCGTTTGATACGAGAACTGCCAATTTTTCGACAGCCAGTCCTTCTTGAGGAACAAGATAAGCCCCGGAGAATCTTGTGCTCTGATTGCGTACGCCGATAACAAACTTTACGGAAGCAAGATCGGGGCCCAATGCTTCGCGAAGCAACCCAGCCGCGTCCCCGCCTCTGTATACGACTTCACCCGCCGAACTTTTCCAAGACACGCGAACACCGCCGACCTTACCTTTGCCATTCGATATTATATCAGCGTCAATATCACGAGGTCTGGCTATGTCTGCCCCGGCTCGCGCACAAATGCCTTTTGCAAACAACTGCTCGGTTACATCCCTACTGATGCGCAATGCTTGTCCTTCGATCATGGCTTTGTATCCTTTTGCATAAAATTTATTAGATGTTATCGCTCACAGGCCTGTTTCCACCCAATATCCCAGTCTTTCCCTGATATCAACCCCGATTTTACTGTGGTTCTAAGGCATGACCATGCCTATGGTTAAGATAGATGCAGAAAAGCTGTTTTAAAAAGTGAAAACGCGCTATAAGCCGCCTTATGATGCTTAAAACCGTACCAGATGATAATTTCTTTATCAGCCCGCCCGAGGAGATTATCGCCGAGGCGCAGCGGGGCCGTATGTTCATTCTGGCCGATGACGAGGATCGCGAAAACGAAGGCGACCTCATTATCCCCGCGCAATTCGCGACGCCGGAAGCGATCAATTTTATGGCCAAGTTCGGGCGTGGATTGATCTGTCTGGCGATGGAAAAAGAGCAGGTCGAAAAGCTTGGCCTGCCGATGATGAGCCAGCAAAACGGCACGCGCCACCAGACGGCTTTCACCGTTTCTATCGAAGCGCGCGAAGGCGTGACGACAGGCATTTCTGCGGCCGATCGCGCCCACACTATTCAGACCGCGATTTCTCCCGTCAGCAGTCGGCAGCATATAACAACGCCGGGTCATGTGTTTCCGCTGGCGGCGCGTCCGGGCGGCGTTCTGGAACGGGCAGGTCATACCGAAGCCGCCGTCGATATCGCGCGCCGCGCGGGGCTGACTCCGGCTGGCGTGATTTGTGAGATCATGAATGAAGATGGCAGCATGTCGCGCCTGCCCGATTTGGTCAAATTCGCGCAATTTCACGGCTTGAAAATCGGCACCGTCGCCGATCTGATCGCCTATCGCCGCCGCACCGAAACGCTGGTCGAGCGCCGCCTGACGCGCGATTTCACCAGCATTCACGGCGGCGCGTTCGCTTTGCATATTTACATCAACAAGATCGCCTTTGCCGAACATATCGCGCTGGTCAAAGGCGATATCAGCGGTCCGGAACCCGTGTTGGTTCGCATGCATGCGCTGAATGTTCTGGAAGATGTTCTCGGCGACCGCAGCCACGGTCACGGCGGCGAGCTGCAAGCCTCGATGCGCATGATCGCCGAAGCGGGGCGCGGCGTGATCGTTTTACTGCGCGAGGCTCAGGCCGCGAGCCTTTCCGAACGTCTGACTTTGGAAGAAAACGCGCAGAAGAAGCAAGATTCTCTGCGCGATTACGGCGTCGGCGCGCAAATTCTGCTCGATCTCGGCGTCAGCAACATGATTTTGTTGTCGAACTCTCACCGCACGATTGTCGGGCTTGACGGTTATGGACTTCATATCGCCGAACAACGCGCCATTAACGGGTAGGAGGCATTATGGAATCCAGTCGCCCTCCTGCCGTTTTTCATTTTGAATCGCCGCCGCATATATTGATTGTCGAGGCGCGCTTTTACGACGATATCGCCGATTTACAAATGGCGGGCGTCAAGGCGGTGCTGGAGCGCGTGAAGGCGACTTATGAAACCATCCTGGTTCCCGGCGCTTTGGAAATTCCTGCCACGATCGCCTTTGCGATGAAGGCGCTGGATTTCGACCCCGTGCGCCGCCGCCCCGACGGTTATATCGCGTTGGGCTGTGTGTTAAAGGGCGGCACGCAGCATGATGAGATCGTCGCCGGCGAAAGCGCGCGCGGATTGCAGGATCTGGCGATTAAAAATGCGCTGGCGATCGGCAACGGTATTTTGACCTGCAATACAAAAGAACAAGCTTTGGAACGCGCCGACCCCGCGCGCCTGAACCGCAGCGGCGAAGCGGCCGAAGCCTGCTTGCGCATGATCGCGATCAAGCATCATTTCCGCCTCGCGCCCAAACGGCGCTGGGTCGCCAAGAAGGAATAAATGGAACCCGCAGAAAAAAAATCCAGCAATAACATGCGTCGCCTTGCGCGGCTTGCGGCTGTTCAGGGGCTTTATCAAATTGCGCTTTTGCCCGAACCGGCCGAGGCCTTGATCCGCCGCTTCCGCGCCGATCCCGGCGTCCTTTTGCAGGAAGAACAAACGATTATCGCCGTGGATGTCGAGTTGTTCGGGAAAATCGTTTTCGGCGTAAGCGAAAATCAGGATGCTTTGGACGAGATGATCGCGGGTGCCGTGGATGCGCGTTTGTCGGCGCAAAGGCTGGAGCCTCTGCTTAAGGCCATTTTGCGCGCCGGAACCTTTGAATTGCTTCATCATGCCGATGTGTCCACGGGCGTCATCGTGAACGACTATGTCGATGTAGCGCATGGTTTTTTCGGCGCCAAGGAACCCGGCCTGGTCAACGCCGTCCTTGACCGTCTAGCTAAAACATTGCGCTCATAGAGCGAACCCTTAATCTCTCATCAAAGATTACCTTGTAAGGTGGGGGCATGAGAAAAGCTTCTCCCCTCCTGCTTGTCGCCAGTCTGTTTGTCTTTGCTGTGATGCAAATGGCGATGCCGTCGCATGCTTTTGCAGAAGAAGAGGCCAAACCCAAAAAAGGCGGCGACGACGTATCGGGCGGCCGTTTTGCCGGCGATCCTATTTATGTCCATATATCGCCGCTGGTGTTGCCCGTGATTGCCGATGACGGCGTCGAGCAGTTGGTGACGATTATCCTCGATGTTCAGGTCAAGGATTTCGACACCGCCGACGATATGCACTCCAATATGCCGCGCGTGATGGACTCATTGATGCGCGCCCTTTATGGCGGCTTGGGGGCGGGCACGCTGCGCCAAGGCAAGCTGGCCAATGTCAACAAAGTCAAAACCAAAGCTATCGAAGCCGTTGGCGAAGTCGTCGGCAGCGACAAAGTCATCGATGTTCTTGTGCAGGGCGTTTCGCAAC
>JBAVWC010000390.1:0-10892 GCA_049697595.1 Alphaproteobacteria bacterium | reverse complement strand
GAGCAAACTGATAAACGTCAAGCGGTCATCGCCGGACGCTTACAAATAACCCGCAAGATTTGAGACGGTGAAGAACCCGAGCGACGTAAGAATAAAGGGATTCAACGTCGCCGCCCCCAATGAAAGCTGTGAGACAATTGACCCGACAAAAATCGTCGGGGCCAATTTGGTCAAAATGTTCGCTGTGCGCTGTTCCCGTACCAAATCGGCGGCGGCGAAAACGCCACAACCGGCAACAACCGTGGCACCAAGCACGCATTGGCTCACAGACGAAAAGTCCAGCTTTGGCGCAATCCCACCCAGCAAACTAACTCCATTAAGTGCCAACAGGCTAAAAGCGCAAAAGAACGGTTTGGCGATCTTTTTATCGCCCGTTACAAAATTCGTGACCCGCTTTGCCGCCGCCCGCAGTTGCAGCGTTATCCTTGCCGTATATCCTTTTTCCTGCACAACCTTGCCCATCTGTGCATCGCCATAGGCCAGCAAAACCGTATGCCCCGCCATTGCGCTGAGGGCTCCGGCCAGCCTGATAAGACTGACCCCTTGATGAGAATAAAGGGCATAGCCCAAAAAACCTGAATCTCCGGCGATATTGCACAAAGCCATTATCGAAAACGGGTTCTCGCTCACGTAACGGACAAACCCCGTACGCTGTACCCGTTTTGTGCACCTGCTGGCGCACTCTTTTATTTGTTGAAGCATAGGCAACATATATCTATCCGCCGGAACAACCTCAAAGGCTTTCTTTTACTTTCGCACTGCCATCTCTTTTAAATAAGAAATTCTGCAATTCCTTCTCGAAAACGTCCTGTTCTACGTGTACTCTCCCCCCAGAACCCTGACCCCCAATGCCCTATGCTTCGCCGCGTCGCCTCTATCACCCTTATCGTCCTGCTGGCCAATTTTGCGGTCTGGGCTTTGGTTAATCAAAGCGTCAGCGAGCGTTCGTGGGGCGGCATTATCAACGGCATGTCTTACAGCGGCTATCAGGCGGGCGATACGTCCAATCACTTGTCCGATGCCGATATCGACCGCGATATGGGCGTTCTGGCGGGACACACCACAGCTATCCGCACCTATGGCGTCAGCGACGGGCTCGACCGTATTCCCGCGATTGCAGGGAGGCACGGGATCGACGTCAATCTGGGCGTCTGGATATCGCCGGACGACACCAAGAACAAAGAAGAGTTGGCGCGCGCAATCGATACGGCGCGCAACAATCCGAACGTCATCCGGCTGATCGTCGGCAACGAAGCCTTGCTTCGCGGTGATGTAACAATCGAACAACTGATCGGCTATATCGATACCGCCAAACGGCAAATCGCCATTCCCGTCACCACAGCCGAGCCGTGGCATATCTGGCTACAATATCCGCAATTGGCGGACAGCGTCGATTTCATCACCGTTCACGTGCTGCCCTATTGGGAAGGCATCCCCGAAGACGGCGCTTTGGGTTATCTGATGTATCGTTATCGCCAATTGGCGACGGCGTTTCCGCACAAGCATATCTTTATCGGCGAAGTCGGCTGGCCCTCCGAAGGCCAATGGGTCAAGGGCGCGGAGCCGTCGCAAATCAATCAGGCCAAATTCATCCGCGATTTTCTCAATACCGCCAGCGCCGAACGGTTGGATTATTCCATCGTCGAATCCTTCGACGAACCGTGGAAGCGCGTTATCGAAGGCACCGTCGGGGCGCATTGGGGATTATGGAACGCCGACCGCAAACCCAAATTTTCGATGAGCGGTTCTATCGCCGAATCCTCGCGCTGGCTGCAGGGTTATCTGATCGCCTCGCTGATCGCCTTCCTGCCGATCCAATGGTTCGTGCGGCGCAAGCAATATTTGCGCTGGCGTGGGCAGCTATTCTATGCCGTGCTGATTCAAGCCGTCGCCAGCGTGTTCGTGTGGGCGATTATGGCCGCGATAGCAGAACGTATTCTGGACGGTGCCGTAGTGGCGTGGATTGCGTTGCTGGGGGCGCAAGTCGTTTTGCTTGCGTTGCTTCTGGTGGACGGATTTGAACTCGCCGAAGTTTTATGGACACGCGAACGCCGCCGCCCGTTCG
The DNA here is from genome assembly GCA_049697595.1 of Alphaproteobacteria bacterium. Lineage (GTDB taxonomy): Bacteria > Pseudomonadota > Alphaproteobacteria > UBA9219 > UBA9219 > CAIXLI01. Next base: position 8,827 of record JBAVWC010000390.1, on the reverse strand, counting down.
AACCCTATAAGGATTGGTCGCCGCCACCCGACGCGCCGAAAGTTTCCATTCATGTGCCTTGCTATAACGAGCCGCCGCATATGGTGATGGAAACGCTGGATGCGTTGGCGCGGCTTGATTATCCGAATTTCGAAGTCCTCGTCATCGATAACAACACGCAAGACGACGCGGTGTGGAAACCTGTCGAAGAATACTGCGCCAAACTGGGATCGCGTTTCCGTTTTTTCCATTTGCCGAAATGGCCGGGATATAAAGCGGGTGCTTTGAATTTCGCTTTGACGCAAACAGCGCCCGATGCCGCTCTGGTCGGCGTTATCGACAGCGATTATGTCGTCAGCCCCAACTGGCTGCGCGCGACGGTTCCTTATTTCGCCAAACCCGAAGTCGCCTTCGTGCAAGCGCCGCAGGATTACCGCGACGAGAACGAAACCGCTTTCAAGCGCATGTGCTATTGGGAATATGCGGGATTTTTCCATATCGGAATGGTTCAGCGTAACGAACGTAACGCGATTATTCAGCACGGCACGATGACCCTGATCCGCAAAACATCGCTGCAAGGAACGGGCGGTTGGGCCGAGTGGTGCATTTGCGAAGACGCCGAATTGGGCCTGCGTTTGTTCGAGAACGGGTATGAAGCCGTTTATATGACGGACTCTATGGGCAAAGGCCTGATGCCTGATAATTTCAGCGCGTACAAAACCCAACGTTTCCGCTGGGCTTATGGCGCGGCGCAAATCCTGAAACGTCATTGGCGCTCGCTGGCCGAGGGCGAGAGCCTGACGCGTGGACAGAAATATCATTTTATTTCCGGCTGGCTGCCCTGGTTCGCGGACGCGGCGCATATCGTTTTCGCGCTGGCGGCGATTGTCTGGTCGGTGCTTTTGATGTTCAAACTGGTCGAATTCCCGCCCGCCGTTTTTCTTGTCCCGACCCTCAGCGTTTTTATCTTCAAAATCGTCGCGTCGTTTTTCCTGTATCGCGCAAGAGTCAAATGCGGCTGGCGCGACAGGATGGGCGCAGCAATCGCGGGTATGGCCTTATCGCATGCCGTCGCGCGCGCGATGTGGCAAGGCATGTTCACCTCGGGCAAGCCCTTCTTCCGCACGCCGAAATGCGCCGACAAACCTGCGGCCTTGCAGGCTATTCTTATGGCGCGGGAAGAGCTCGTCCTCCTCGTCCTTCTGGTTGGCTGTGCTTCAGAAATTTTGTGGCAGTTCGAGATCCAGAACCGCAATGCTGATTTATGGGCAGGCATGCTTCTGGTGCAAACCCTTCCCTATTGGGCGGCGTTTATCGTCGCTTTGGTCAACGCGTGGCCAAAGAAACCAGAGTTATAGCCGTTCCAAATTGACTCCGGAAAGCCGCCAGGTCGCGCCGATGTCGCGCTTGTCATCCGGTTCGCCGAAGCTGATATAAAGCGAGCCGTTATCGACGCGCGCCTGATAATTGCGGGTGCAGTTTTCAACATCCAGCATTTTGCTGCCCACGCTGTTCAACACCAGAACGTGACTGCCATAAGGGCATGAGTCAGTGCCGTCAGTATAGGTCGTGAATACGATCGCGTCTTCGTCGCCTAAATTATAGGTCGGCGATATGCCGATAATCGCGGGCTGATCCTTAGCGGCAAACAAAGGCTGGCCGTTCAAGTTCACATTATATTGCTTGTTAGGGCCGTTACCGCTTTCGCTGACCTCGATACCGGCAAAACGGTTGGGCAGGATTTTAGTGCCGCCGTTCAGCAAAGGAACATAATCAGCAGCAACAGGAGCGTTGGGATCGACCACGACGGCGTCATGCGTCGGCAATTCATGTTTGTGGGATGCATTAGTATCAGCGACTTCCAGCGCATGCATTGTCTTGCGGCCCAGAACACCGTCGGCCTTCAGGCCTTGATCGCGCTGAAATTTCTTGATCGCCGCTTTGGTCTTGGCCCCCATAACGCCGTCGATTTTGCCTGAATAATAACCGAGGCTGGACAAATGCTCCTGAGCGATGCGGATGATAGAGCTGCCCTTTGTGTGGTGGACAACATGATGCGCTTTCACATGATGTTTTTTGTGATGATGCGTCGTCTTGGCCAATGCTGGCGATGCCCCCAAAGTCAGGGCAAAACAGGCCGTGGCGACGGAAAAGACCAATTGGCGGGCAAAGCGTGTCATCGTGAAATCCCTGAGTGATTCTGAAGCTTTGAATCAAGGCTAAAAACTCATTTGGCGCAAGGGGATAAATGTGATTATAAGACGGCTATGAACTATCGCCATATTTTTCACGCTGGGAACCGCTGCGATGTCGTCAAACATGCCGTTTTGACGCTGATCCTCGCGCATTTGCGCGCCAAGGATAAGGGATTTGCCGTTCTCGATACGCATGCCGGAATCGGGCGTTACGATTTGCAAGACCCGCGCGCGCTGAAAACCGGCGAGGCGGAGGACGGCATCCTCAGCCTGCTGGCAGCCCCCTCTTTGCCCGATCTGGCGGATTATTATGCGGTTTTGCGGAAAATGAATCCTTTGGGGAACGGCAAAACCGCAGAGAATTTTCGCGTTTATCCCGGCTCACCCCTGCTCGCTTTTCATATGTTGCGGGCACAGGACAGGCTGGTGGCGTGCGAACTTCACCCCGAGGATGCCGAAGCCTTGCGCCTGAACGCGCCAGCCGACAACCGCCTGCAAATCCACCACCGCGACGGTTACGAGGCGATTGGCGCGTTCCTGCCACCGCCCGAAAAACGCGGCCTCGTCCTGATCGACCCGCCATTTGAACAGCCGGACGAGTTCGAGAGCATCGTCAAACGCATGACGGCCGCCTATCGCCGCTGGCCGACCGGCATTTACATGATCTGGTACCCCGTCAAAGACCGCCCGGCGATATGGAAATTTCATGAGGCACTGGCAGAGGCAGGCATCGGCAAAATTCTCTGCGCCGAATTCGTCTATGAAGAAGAATTTCGCAGCGACCGCCTGAACGGCAGCGGGCTAATCGTCATTAACCCGCCGTGGAAACTCGATGAACAATTGAGCGCGCTGTTACCCGCTCTGCATCGGGCGATGCATACTAATCATGCAGGTGTGACGGTAAAGTGGGTTGTGGAGGGGTGAGCCTTCATCATTCGACACATACCAAAATCTGGGTTGAACTGAGCGGGATATTTCCACATGATATCGTAACGTCATATCAATGATGTTAAATTGGGGACTACAAATGCAAAAGCACCTGAAAGAAGCCGCCGTCTTTGGCATCCTGTTAGTCTTCTCGACATTTCTGGGCTTCTGTGTTTTGTTTTGGGGTGGAGCATTTATTTTTGCGCTACTGATTGTAACGATTTATGTAGGGATATGGTTTTCTAGAATTGTAAGCCGTCAGTCTGGCATCCCAATAATAATAGCGGGCATTATATATTTCGTAATCGAACCTACATTTATCGGCAAAATTTTAAATGGCTATGAAGAGGCACCCGACGTTGTTGCTATGATTGCACTTGTTCCATCGGCTCTTCTTAGCATGGGGATACAATGGGTTGTTTTAAATCGGTTGCACGCGCCCCGCTGGGTAGGCACAACTTGTTTGATGTTGGTATTTTTCAGCATTCCGCTTTGTGTGGACCCCACGCGCAGCGTGGTCATAGAAAAACTAAAACTCGGACCAACGCTTTCTGATGCCGATGATGTCTTAGACGTTAGAAATGACAAAGAAGCCGTTAAACTAACAGTTCCCCGCCCTTATTTTTCAGATTTAGAGGATCGGCACTCGGCACACCCAGAAGGAGTATTTGGATTTTGGCTCGACCTCTGTTATCCGCAAATGACGGCGTGGAATGCTGAGTGCGAAAGCAAGAATGGCTGGAAATTACGACTGCAACTTCGATTGCACACCCCAAACGCCCCCGTTGACTCCAGCAACCCGAACGGTGATTTATCGGAATTAGAACGGGTAAGTACATATACTGAACTACTTATTCCTCAAAATATCCCGGCAGGTCTTCGCGCCTTCGCCCCGACAGAGGAAGACGTAAAAACAAGAAATGCATTTAATGAAAATTATTATGTTCCCATCAACCCGAATGGATCGACTTTCTTCTATGACTGCGGAAAAGGGGAAAAGGACTTTTGTCATCGCCTTTCTCTTACAAAAAACCCTGTTAATTATGCCTACTTCATGCCGACTGAAGACCTTATGTATTGGCCAGATGTGGAGTCAAAGGTTGCCGAATTCATCTTATCGTTAAGGCCAACTACAATTCCATTTACTCAAAAACAGCAATAGGAACAGAACCGCAGACGCAGCACAAGCGGATCTCCTCCCTCGCGAAATGACGAAAGATAGGAAATACGCCCTACTTCCTCAAATCCGGCGGCAGGGCTTCGGCGGCAAGGTTTTTGGCGGCGTCGGCGAGAGTCATCATTTCCTGCGCTTCTCCACCCAAACGGCGCAACGCGACGGTTCCGGCTTCGGCTTCTTTTTTACCGACGACCAAAATCAGCGGAACTTTTTGTAAACTATGATCGCGGATTTTGGCGTTGATTTTTTCGGAGCGCACATCGATCTGCGCGCGCAATCCGGCATTCGTCAAAGCAGCATGGACTTGCCGCGCATAATCTTCGGCGTCATTAGTGATCGTGCAGACAACCGCTTGCACAGGCGCGAGCCACAGCGGGAATTTCCCGACATAATGTTCGACCAGAATGCCGATGAAGCGATGCATCGAACCCAAAATCGCGCGATGCAACATGACGGGGCGGTGTTTCTGCCCATCTTCGCCGATGTATGAAGCGTCAAGCCGTTCCGGCATGTTGAAATCGACTTGCAGCGTGCCGCATTGCCATTCGCGGCCAATCGCATCCTTGAGATAGAATTCGATCTTGGGGCCATAGAACGCACCGTCTCCGGCATTGATGTCATATTCCAACCCCGCGGCTTTGAGCGCGCTGTGTAACGCGCCTTCGGCTTTGTCCCACACGGCATCGCTGCCGACGCGTTTTTCAGGACGGTCGGCCAGACGCACGCGCGCGATCTCAAACCCCAGATGAGCATAGACCGAGCGCAACAATTCGCAGAATGCGATGCTTTCGCTTTGAATTTGGCCTTCGGTGCAGAAAATATGCGCGTCGTCGGTCACGAATTGCCGCACACGCATCAAGCCGTGCATCGCGCCGTGGGATTCATTACGGTGACACATGCCGAATTCCGCCATACGCAGCGGCAAGTCGCGATAGCTTTTGATTCCCTGATTGAAAATCTGCACATGTCCGGGGCAGTTCATCGGCTTGAGGCCGATATGTTTCGGTTCGCCCTCACCTTCGCGCGGCGGCACCGTGATCTTGAACATGTTGTCGCCATACATGTCCCAATGACCCGACGCCTTGAAGATCGAGCTGTCGATCAATTGCGGGGCAAGCACTTCAACATAGCCGGAACGGTCGAGGCGGCGGCGAATATAGTTTTCCAACGCGCGATACAATGTCCAGCCGTTCGGGTGCCAGAACACGCTGCCCGCCGCTTCGTCTTGCATGTGGAACAGGTCAAGTTCCTTGCCGATCTTGCGGTGATCGCGTTTTTCGGCTTCGTCCTGCATCGTCAGATAGGTTTGCAGTTCCTTGTCGTCGCGCCACGCTGTGCCATAGATACGTTGCAGCATCGCGTTTTTGCTGTCGCCGCGCCAATAGGCTCCGGCAAGCTTCAAAAGCTTAAACGCCGTTCCGGTTTTGCCGGTCGTGGGCATGTGCGGGCCGCGGCACAAATCTTTCCATTCGCCTTGCGAATAAGTGGTGATGATTTGATCGGCGGGAAGATCGCGGATCAACTCGGCTTTGTATTTTTCGCCTTTGCTTTCGAAAAATTTGACCGCCTCGTCGCGTTTCCATTCTTCGCGCACCAAGGGCGCATCGCGCGCGACGATCTCGCGCATTTTTTCTTCGATCTTGGGAAAGTCGTCGGTGCTGAAGGGCGCTGTGCGCGCGAAGTCGTAATAGAATCCGTTTTCGATATTGGGGCCTATCGTGACTTGCGTGCCGGGAAAAAGTTCCTGCACCGCTTCGGCGAGAATATGCGCGGTGTCGTGGCGGATCAGTTCCAACGCCTCGGGAGATTTGCGCGTGACGATTTCCACTTTCGCGTCATGTTCGATCACGCGCGTCAAATCGCGCAGTTCGCCGTCGAGCTTGATCGCGAGCGCGGCCTTGGCGAGGCCGGGGCCGATCGAGGCGGCGAGATCCAAACCCGTTACGGAACCGGAAAATTCTTTGACGGTTCCGTCGGGCAAAGTGAGGCGAAGCGGCATGTTGGGGGCTCTGAGCGTTTGTTCCATACCGTATTTCTAGCCAATGTGAGTCTTTCATGCAACGCGGTTGAGAAATAGATTTTTGGCCGCCCGGGCGCGATTGACCGGGCGAATCGGTACCCCCTACAGTGGGCCTGCAAGTGATTCGCTGTCCCCAAAAGGTAAAAAAATGATAAATCCCGCCCCCACAACCGTTTTATTCCTTTCCACCGGCAATGCCGTACGCGGCATTATGGCCGAGGCCCTGTTGCGGCATCACGGCGGGGTGCGGTTCGAGGCTTTGAGCGCCGGGTATAGCATGTTGCCACGGGTCGACTGCCAGACGCTCACCCTGCTCGATGCCGAGGAAATCTCGACCGACGGGCTGCACACCAAAAGCTGGAACGAATATTTCCAATCGCCGCGCTCGATTTTGGTCGATGTCATCGTCACCTTGTCGGAAGAAGCGCGCGCCAACTGCCCTCAATGGCCCGGCGATCCTGTGCGCGTGCATTGGCCGGTGGACGACCCCAAAGCGGCCACGGACGACGATGCGCGTGAATGGAAACTGCGCAAATGTTTCGAGACGATGAACAACCGCGTCGAAGCCCTCATCAAACAACGCGCCCCGCATTCCCCGGTGGAATTGATGATCCAGTTGAGAAGTATTGCGGCGGTGGTTTGAGGATAAGGAAAGCTTGACTTTTTCTTATTTATCGTATATACAATATATGTGCGATCATGCAATATGAATGGGATGATCTTAAGAACGAACGCAATATGCTTGAACGCGGGCTCGATTTTGGTCTGGTTCAAGACTTTGCGTGGGATGATGCCATTATCGTTGAGGATGTCAGACGTAATTATGGCGAACGTCGGCTCCGCGCCTTGGGAGCCATTGCCAATAAACTGCACGTTCTGGTGTACACCCTACGCGGAGATACCCTGCGCATTATCAGTTTAAGGCGAGCCAACAAACGGGAGGAACGTATTTATGAAAAAGCACAAAAAAACTAATCCTTCTATGACAGATGATGAAAACCCCGAATGGACTGCGGCTGATTTTCGCCGCGCTCGCCCTGCCCGCGAAGTCGTGCCGCATATTGTGAAGGCTTATGAGTCAGGAACATTGCGCGTGCGTGGACGGCCAAAATCTTCGCAAAAAAGCGCGATCAGTCTGCGACTTGATAACGACATCATCAAAGCTTTGCGCGCGACAGGGGCCGGTTGGCAAACGCGCGTCAATGATCTGCTGAAGGCGGCTATGGATGTGAAGTCGTGACTGAGCCGTAAAATGCGCCATTAACCATAATATCCACACCCCTGCTATTTACTTCTACAGGTGTCGGTTGTAACGACGTTATCGGAAACGTTACAACTCAAGCAGGGGAATAAAGATAATGGCGCAGGATTTTTGGACAAGTCGCCTGATGCTTTAGAGGCACCTAAACGCGCCGCCACAGTCAAAAAGCCCGCGCCGTCTATGCCGCTGAAAAAGGCGGTTAAAAAGCCGAAGGCAGAATCCCCCAACCTCCGCCATTCCTGCGCAAACCGGAATGGCGGCTTTTGTTTTTAGCGATGCGCCAACATTTCCAGTGGAGCTGATGATTCGGTTGTGCAACGTTGCACCAGTGGTTTGGGCCGAGCTGTTAAGGCGGCTTTAACCTTAGGATTCACGCATCTGCAGTTGCATTAACTGGAAATTAGGGGAGTCTCGATAGACTTCCCCGACTTATGTTTTATAAATCGCCATTCCAGACGGGAGACATTTATGCGCTATTTCTCGAGGAAGACAGCCTCCCCGTTTCCAGCGCAGCGCACTTCCGGCAACCCATTTTTATATAAAGCCCTCTTGGCGGTGTTTGTCACGTTTTTAGTAGCACCGCCCGCCTTTGCCGAGGAACAGGATGCGGCGGATATTTTCAGCAAGTACGATCATTATTACATCGATATCGCCGTCGATGAAACAGGTGCTGCGACAAAAACATACGATACCGGCCTAACCGTTCTGAAAGAAGATGCCGTCAAGGATGCGAAAGAAACCTCGTTCGAATACAGCACCAGTGTCGAGAAGGCTGACATTATCGCCGCCTATACAAAAAAGCCCGACGGCAAGCATATAGATGTGCCCCCCAATAACTTTCAACTCGACGTCAACAGCGGCAAGGATAAACAGGCTCCGGCTTTTTCCGATTACACGACGATGACGGTTATTTTCCCCGATGTCGCAGTGGGAGATACGCTGGTGCTATCCTATAAAATTACCGAGTCCGAGCCGATGTTTCCCAAGCAATTTTCGCTGGCGGAGCCCTTCTCCAGATATTTTACCTATGACGACGCCCGGGTTACGCTGAGCATTCCGGCGTCGCTGCATCCCACCTATGAAAATTTTGGGCTCACGGAAAAACAGAACAAAGAAGTCAATGGCCGCAAAATTTATGAATGGACATTCCAGAATAAAAAACCCACCAAAATCCCGCTGCAAACATCAAGGGTTTACGACTTTGCGCAAGAACCCAGCGTTCTGATTTCAACCTTTCCTTCCTATGCCGCGATAGCGGAAGCCTATGG
>JBAVWC010000389.1:0-1831 GCA_049697595.1 Alphaproteobacteria bacterium | reverse complement strand
GTCCAGAATCCCCGCATCAGCCAGATCAACGGCCAGGATGAGCGCCGTCTGTCCACCGACCGTCGGCAGCAATGCGAATTTTCTGGGAGCCTTGCCTTCGACGCCTGGCTTGGCGATGCCGGGTCCGCTGGAAAGCATCTCGGACTCGATACGGATAATCTCTTCGACGTACTCGCGTGTCAACGGCTCGATGTAGGTGCGGTCGGCGAGATCAGGATCGGTCATGATGGTGGCCGGGTTGGAGTTCACCAACACCACCTCGTAGCCCTCCTGCTTGAGAGCCTTGCAGGCCTGCGTGCCGGAGTAATCAAACTCCGCCGATTGGCCAATCACAATGGGCCCCGAGCCAATCACCAATATCTTCTGTATGTCATTTCTGCGTGGCATGTTTTTGTTCGTTTCCTTGCCTAAATTGTGTGATTCGGGGGTCGAAGGGCACGAGTTTCCGGTTGAAAGGTGCGGGTTTCCGGCTGAAGGGTACGGGCTTCAGCCCGTACATTTATGTCATCATACTGAGCGGGCTTTAGCCCCTGAGGGAAATCTCTGTTTGGAAAGCCAACGAACTGATAGTGAACAGCATCTCCGACCAAATGCGCATCCACCGGATTGTTCTGGATATATGCCAAGTGTTTCAGCCAATCCTCTTCATCCCGGATGCGGTGGTCGGTAAATCCGGTTTGCCAAATCCCGCCATTCCATTCGAGTTCCTTCTTGGCTCGGAATGAGAATCCGCCTTTAATGAGCTGCATCGATTTTTCGACCGACTCGATCGGAGTGATGAGCAGATGCAAATGATCCGGCATGACGACATAGGCATGGAGTTTGTAGCCGGTGCCTTCATAGTGATGGATGGTCGAAAGCATAAGCCGTGCCCAGCGCTCATGGCGAAAGAAAGGCTTGCGGCCCTCCGTCTGGGTCGAGACGAAGTAGGCGTATTCGTTGCTCCGAATTGTCTCTCGTGTCGGACGCATCCCATTCCCTCGGGGGCTAAAGCCCCGGCTGTTCATGCCCTCTTGATGTACGTGCTAAAGCCCGTACCCTTCACCGAATATTTGAAACCTAGTTGCTTTCATCCCTATCAATGAGATCTCTCAGAATTTGATCTTCAGCTTGACCAAATAGTTCCGTAAGGAAAGTTGAAGCATCGATTTGACATCCTTCAGTTCCATTGAGCGCTCCACTGCATAGTCTTGATTGAGGATCAAAAATGTCCCCGAATGCTGAGACTAAATCTGAAATATCCTTGTATGTCGCCCAACTCTTGCTCGATACCTGGAATATCCAATCAAGCATCGAAGACGAATCGTTAACAACGTCTAGTAATAGTTGATAGGGCACTTGACCGGGGTGTGCCTTGTGTTCAAGGCACCGATCTGTAATGTTAAGTTTCCACTTCCCCCATTGGCGACCATCAAAAAATCCCAGTTCCGGATAAACCTTCTGGAAGTCTTTCATCTCAACTCCCAGTGGGGGATGAGGATAATTCTCACATCGAGAATTCGAGCATTTTCCGTTCGTCGTCAGTGACCATTCGCATTCTGCACAAACGCCGTGATTCATTCTGCCTCCCGACGATGCAGCAAAACTTGTACCTTTCTAAAACTCAACTCTAAAACTCCGTTCCAAAAAACAGCGGAGCCTTGGCCCCGCTGCCGTCGCAAAAACCATACCTCGAAAATGATTCCAGTCCTTCATCCCTTCCACTCCTCCATCATCCGCCGGAAGTCATGGAAGAGGTAGTTTGAGTCGTGCGGCCCCGGAGCGGCTTCAGGGTGGTACTGAACCGTGAACAAAGGCAGCGTCCGGTGGCGCATGCCTTCCAGAGTCTGGT
>JBAVWC010000388.1:0-2080 GCA_049697595.1 Alphaproteobacteria bacterium | reverse complement strand
ATTCTGTTATTGCCGGTAGTAGAATTACTCCATGTTAAATAATAAGTTGAAGTATCATTAAACATGCTGTAATACGGATTGGGCACACCAGTAATGTAAGGGTTGGGTAAAGGAGTTACACAAGTATAGAGCAATGAATCAGACATCTCATCTTTAATAAGCGCGCCTGAGTTATGTTGTCCATAAAATTCAATATAACCGCCCTTAACCTGGCTCAGCACACTATCGCCATTCACATAAATGTATTGTTGCTGCCCATGAAATAACAACTGGTACTTACGCGCATCGATAGTTGCAACGGGTATACCCGCTTTGGCAAGTGTAGCCGAATCGATACGGTATATTCCGTCTTTAGCTACTTTTATTTTATAATAATACTGACTGTAATTAATCCATTTGTTAGCCTGGCCATACAGCAGCATCGGAACGATAACACATACTATTGCCAGGTAACGCTTGCCCATCAGGTTTTCTTATTAATATCGAACTTAATAGAGAAGATGTTAGAGTATAATGCCACAGATGCGTCACCAATATTAGTAAGCGCATAATCAAGTGTGAACGATTTTATCTTTATACCTACTCCAAAATCAGGCTGGAAGGTAGTAATAGGATTACCGGCCACATCGGTGCTGTTTTGAATGTTATTAATACCGCCGCGTAAAAATATAAAGCCCTTATAGCCTATTTCAAAACCTATGTGCGGATCAACACTCACCGGGTTGGTGCTTATAACAGTATTGCGTTTACCATCAAATGTAATATCAGTGCCAAGTTCAGCAAGCAGTGAAACATTATCATGAAAAAAACTAAACTTTCTGCCTGCACCCAGCAGTAACCGTGGCAGGGTTACTTCTAAATTATCAGAAGGTATTACGTTACCGGTCTCCTGGAAAACCTGCTCCATTTGTGAACTAAGGTTATAGCTCCAAGCGTTAAAGGTGGATGTTACATCGCGGGCAACAGCACCAAAAAGCCAATTTTTGTATTTGTACTTAGCGCCAACATCAAAGCCAAAGCCCCATGCCCCTGCAAAATCGCCAACTACACGCCTTACTATTTTAACGTTAGCGCCAAGCTCAAGGCCGGGTATGCCTATTCTTCGTGCGTATGAGAACAAAAAGCCATAATCGGCTGCCGAGAATGATGTGATATTATTATAATCAACATTGCCATTGGCATCTATAAGCTGGGTGGTATTAGGTATATCATCAACCCCAAAACGAATGGCAGTAAAACCAAATGCACTTACGCTATCTATTTTATATGAAATAGCGCCGTAATCATACTTGGCAATACCTGCAAAGTATTCAGCATGCATGAGGGAGAACTCAAGATTGCTTTTAACATCCAGCAAGCCTGCCGGGTTCCAATAACCTGAAGTAACATCATCAGTAGATGCCACTACCGAATTACCCATAGCTAAGGCCCTGGCACTTACCCCAATGTCTAAAAACTCATCACTATACTTAGGGGCCTGAGCATTAACAAACGTAAAAGTGCTGGTAAGCACCACGATTAGTAGAACTATGATTCTTTTCATATATCAAACAAATATAGTGTTTTTATAGCAATAATTAACCCGTAAAATGGTCGTTTATTGCGCAGAAATGGCTAATTTCAGTAAAATCCTGATGGATTAGTGAAGAGTGGCCTTAATAAGGCTTATAAATTCCTCGCGGGTCTTTTCATTTTCAAGGAACTCACCCGTAAAAGCCGAGGTGGTAGTAACCGAATTTTGTTTTTGTACACCGCGCATTTGCATACAAAGGTGTTGTGCTTCTATAACTACAGCTACACCCAATGGCTGAAGGGCTTCCTGTATACAGTCGCGCACCTGGTCGGTAAGTCTTTCCTGTACCTGCAAGCGGCGCGCAAAGGCATCAACTACGCGTGGTATTTTGCTAAGGCCTACTACTTTACCATTAGGTATATAAGCCACATGCGCCTTACCAAAAAATGGCAACATATGGTGTTCGCAAAGCGAATACAATTCAATATCTTTTACAATAACCATCTGGTTATATTTTTCCTTAAAAACAGCAGAATGCATTATGGCAGCGGGGTCAATATTATACCC
>JBAVWC010000387.1:0-20863 GCA_049697595.1 Alphaproteobacteria bacterium | reverse complement strand
GACCTGCGGTGTCGGATAACATCGCCGGGCTGATACCTATTTTCAGCATCGCGCGGTTCCATTTGGAATCCAGCTCGTCGTCGAAGACGATGCTTTCATCGGCGGCTACTGTTAGCCAGCCGTTGTTTTTCATTTCTTCTTCCAACTGGCCCGCGCCCCAGCCGGTGTAGCCGAGGGCCATCAGGATGCGCTCGGGGCCTTTGCCCTCTGCGATATCCTGCACGATTTCGACGGTAGCGGTGATCGCCATTGCGTCGTCTATGCGGGTGGTGCCTGCGCGCAGATATTCGCCGGAATGCAGGACGAAGCCGCGCCCTATTTCGACCGGGCCGCCGAATTGGACGGGAACCTTCGGTGTCTCGACTAACGTTTCGATATTGAGCTGATCGAGCAGCATAGGAAAATCGGCATCGCCGAACAGGCGGTTGACGACCAGGCCCATCGCGCCGCTGGCGCTGTGCGAACAGATATAAATGACGGCCTGCGCAAAGCGCGGATCGGCCATCCCCGGCATCGCGACAAGCAATTGGCCGGACAGGAATTTGGGCTCGCCGGAGGTGTCATCCGTATTGCCGGTTTTTTTTGTACGCGCGATAATGTCTCGCATAATAGGGTCCAAATAGGGTTCAAGGGCCGAAAGGATCACTTCCCCCCTTACATAGGCCCGACGATTCATTTTTACAAGAAGAGGTAAGGACTTCCCTTTAAAAAGATCCCGGACTAGTCTTGCCTATTGTGATCGAAGCTGCGACTCTTTCATAGTACTAATTGATGAGGTTCCTATGCTGCGCACGCCGTTTGCCCTGGTATTTACGTGTGTTTTCATGCTTTTGCCCGTGCGGGCTTTTGCTTTGGCGGGGGATTGGGTACGCGACAATGCGGTTGCCGTGCGGCTGATTTCCGGGGTCGATGCCGTGGGCTCCGATTCCACGATTCCGCTGGGGCTGGATGTGCAACTGGCGAATGGCTGGCATACTTATTGGCGTTCGCCGGGCGAGGCGGGATTGCCGCCGCAAATGGATTGGAGCCGCAGCCAGACAGACGCCGACAATTTGCAGACTGCTACGCTTCTGTACCCTGCCCCGCATCGTTATACGGCTTATGGGCTGGAGACGGTCGGTTACCGCGATCATGTTTTATTTCCGATAGACGCGGTGTTGCGCCAGAAGGGGCAGGCTTTGAATGCCGATGTCTCGATCGATCTTTTGGTTTGCAGTTCGATTTGCGTGCCGAAACATTTCGATTTGAAGCTGACGGTTCCTGCGGGAGCAACTGTGACAGGGGCCGAAGCCTCGCTGATGCAACAGGCGCGGGGGCAATTGCCGACCGATGCCGACAATGCCGGGATTCTTTTGGCGAGCATCGCCAATGACGGCAAGAGTTTGGCTTTTTCCATAACGTCACGGAACGCTTTGTCGCAGCCGGATGTTTTTGTCGAAGACGATAAAAATATTGGTTTTGGCGCGCCTGTGATCAAGATGGGCGATCAGGGGCACAGTGCGGTTTTAACGGTCAAACCCGTCGATACGTTGCCTTCCGAGACGGCCTTATCGGGAATGCCTGTCGTGCTGACATTCGTGGATGGAGATTCCGCGACCACAGTTAAGACCACGGTGCCGCAAGCGACGGCGGCTTCTGCGGCTCCGCGCGCAAGCGGGGCGAAACAGCCGCGCTTCCTCATCGCTTTGCTGTTCGCGCTGATCGGCGGATTTATTTTGAATTTGATGCCCTGCGTTTTGCCGGTTCTTTCGCTGAAAATTCTGAGCGTCGCGAGTCACGGCGGCGGCGACAAGCGGCTGGTCAGGCATAGTTTTGTTATCACCGCTTTGGGCATTGTTTTTTCGTTCCTCGTGCTGGCTTGCGTCACGGTTGTGTTGAAGCATTTTGGGCTGGCTTTGGGATGGGGCGTGCAGTTTCAGCAGCCCGTCTTTTTAATGTTCCTGGTTTTTCTTTTGACTTTCTTTGCCGCCAATTTGTGGGGATTGTTTGAAATCCCCCTGCCCCGCTTTTTCGCCGATACGGTCGATCCGCATTATCATCCCAAACAGGCGGGCGATTTCGCCACGGGCGCCTTTGCGACTTTGCTGGCGACGCCTTGCTCGGCGCCGTTTCTCGGCACCGCCGTCGGTTTTGCGCTGGCTTCGGGGGTGCCGCAGATTTTCGCTATTTTCCTGGGGTTGGGATTGGGAATGGCGTTGCCTTATCTCGCCATTGCATTGATCCCCGGTATTGCGACCAAGCTGCCCAAGCCGGGCGCGTGGATGATCCATTTGCGCTGGGTTCTCGGCATCGCGCTTGCCGCGACGGCTTTGTGGCTGGTGTGGGTTTTGGCGGCGCAGATCACGGCTGTGTATGCCACGGTTTTCGGTTTATTTATGTCGGCAATCGTGATTTTGCTGGCTTTGAAAAAAACCGGGCAGAAAAGCAAATTAGTTACGCTGGGCGTTATTGAAATTTGCGTCGTGGCGTTGTTGTTGGGTTTTAATGGAGCGTTGAATCCCAAACCAGCGCATGACGCCGAGCGGCAGTGGCTGGCTTATAATCAGGATGCTTTGGACGCCGATCTGGCCGAGGGGAAAGTTGTGTTTCTCGACATCACCGCCGATTGGTGCCTGACCTGCAAAGCGAATATGAAATTCGCTTTATCGGACGAGGCGGTCGTTCAACGCCTATTCCACGGCGACGTTATCGCGATGCAGGGCGATTGGACGAATCCCGATCCTGTGATTACCGATTTGCTGCATAAAAACGGGCGCTACGGGATTCCCTTTAATGCCGTTTATGGGCCCGGCGCGCCGCAGGGGATTGTTTTGCCGGAGCTTTTGACGGCTGCGGATGTGTTGAAAGCGTTGGATAAGGCTTCGGGGTCGGCTCCTTGACTGTGCATTAAAAAGGGAGCAGATTTTCAGGGTAATTCTTACTTTGCTCCAACATAAGGAGAGAAAAATGAAAGTTATTCCTAGCGATAAAGACGGCAAGACTCTCGATAAAGACCCCGATCATCTGGGCCTAGATAGAGAGGGCGTGGGTATCATGGCTCTGGAAATGCCGACGCGGTCTTTTGACAAGGACTCTATGCCACCTTGGCCAAAGCCGCCCCCTAAGGGACAAGAGATATAAGGGGTTAAGCGAAGCTAAAGTTCCATAAGATAAAATCCCCCTGTTTGCATTGCGAACGGGGGGATTTCTTTTAGTTCACCTTGATTAAGGATGAGAACAGTCGTATGCGGGTATTCCCTCAACTCTCCTGTGGAGCAGATAATGACGATCAAGATTGGCGATAAGGTTCCTTCGGTTATCCTCAAGCATCTGACGGCGGAAGGGATGCAGGATTTGGCGACCGACAGCGTTTTCGGCGGCAAGAAAGTGGTGATGTTCGCGGTTCCGGGGGCCTTTACGCCTACCTGCTCTGCCAAGCATATGCCCAGCTATACGCAGAACCTGGATCAATTCAAGGCGCTGGGAATTACCGTTGCTTGCCTTTCCGTCAACGATCCTTTCATCATGAAGGAATGGGCTACCGCCTGCAAAGCCGACGGCATTATGATGCTGCCCGACGGCAACGGCACCTTTGCCAAGGCTTTGGGATTGGAAATGGACGGTTCGGGCTATGGCCTCGGGACGCGCGCGCAGCGGTTTGCGCTGTATGCGGAAAATGGCGTCGTGAAGTATCTGGCGGTCGAAAAGCCGGGTGCGTTCGAAATTTCCAGCGGTGATGCGATGCTGAAAGCTATCAACAGCTTGAAGGCAGCTGCTTAACTATTGAATTAAGGGGCTGAGGGTTTCCCTTAGCCCCTTATTTTTTTCCGATAGCCTCAACTGCCAGCCTATCCACACGCTCGTTCTCAACATGGCCGTTGTGGCCGCGCACCCAGATGAATTCGACTTTATGCGGGGTGCGGGCGGCGTCGAGCCTTTGCCAGAGGTCGGCGTTTTTCACCGGTTTTTTATCGGCCGTTTTCCAGCCGCGTTTGATCCAGCCCGGCAGCCATTCCGAGATGCCTTTTTGCACATATTGGCTATCGGTATAAAGTTTGACATGCGAGGGGCGTTTGAGCGCTTCGAGCGCCATAATCGCGCCCATCATTTCCATGCGGTTGTTCGTGGTGTTGTCTTCTCCCCCTGACATCTCTTTTTCCACTTCGCCCATACGCAGCAAAGCGCCCCAGCCTCCGGGGCCGGGATTACCGCTGCATGCGCCGTCGGTGAAGATTTCGACTGTTTTGGGGGTGTCGGTCATTGGCTGCATCCTGTGAATCACGGCTTGTTTTATACATGCCGCGCCCTTAACAATGAAAGAGTAAACATAGAATCGGGCCAAAATCCTTATGCGCATCTCCCTTATTGGCATGTCTAATATCGGCAAATCCACCTGGGCCAAGCGTATGGCTGCCGGCAAGGGATGGAAAAAGATTGATTGCGATGCCTTGATCGAAAAGAAGCTCGCGCCGGAATTGGCTCAAAAAGGGTATGTCGGATTGCAGGGGATGGCAGCGTGGATGGGTTTTCCCTTTGACCCGCAATATCAGGCGAATAGCGGACTTTATCTGTCCTATGAACAGGAAGTGATGAGGGAAACGCTGGGGCAGTTGCGGAAAGACGCGGCATCGTCCACCGTGATCGATACGACGGGGAGCGTTATTTATACAGGTGCTGATATTCTGGCGGAGCTACGCGATGTGACTCGCGTGGTGTATTTCGAGGCGTCGGAAGAGCATATTGAGTATCTTTACCAGCGTTATCTGAAACATCCCAAGCCGGTTATTTGGAGCGACAAATATACGCCGCGCAAAGGCGAAACGCAGGAAGAGACATTGAAACGATGCTATCCCGAATTGCTGCGTGATCGCGCGCGACAATATGGCAAGATTGCGCATATGACGATACCGTTTCAACAGCATAGAAATCGAAAAGCCGATATCGATGCTTTAATCATCGACCAAATCGGCAACTCATGAAAATTCTTTTCATCACAGCCAATCGCGTCGGCGACGCGGTTTTGACGACGGGGGTTCTGGCGTGGCTGGTGGAACAACATCCAGATGCGCGTTTTACGATTGCCTGCGGCCCCTATGGCGCGGATTTGTTTCGCGCGGTGCCGAGGCTTGAGCTCCTGATCGTGATGAAAAAGAAAAAGTGGAACGGTCATTGGGTCGATTTGTGGAAACAATGCGTCGGAACCGAATGGGATTTGATCGTTGATTTGCGGAACAGCATCGTATCGCGTTTGCTGTGCGCCAAAAAGCGCGTGATACATCGGCGGGCAAGCGGCAAGCATAAGGTCGTCGATAATGGGGCTTTGCTGGGATTGAACCCTCCGCCAGATCCGCATATCTGGATTACGCCGGAGGCGGTGAAGGAAACAGAGAGATTATTGCCCGGCGACAGGCCAATACTCGCGCTCGGCCCTGCGGCCAATTGGGCGGCGAAGCAGTGGCCTGTCGAATATTTTGTCGGTTTGGTGCGGACGTTAACTGCGCCAAATGGGGCTTTGCCCGATGCGGCGGTAATGATTTTGGCCGATAAGCATGAACGCGAACAGATTGCGCCTTTGCTTCAGTCTATTCCCGATGCGCGGCGCATTGAAGTTATCGGGCGCGATTTACAAACCGCAGCCGCTTGTTTGAAACGCGCGCGGTTATATGTGGGAAATGATTCAGGGTTGATGCATTTGTCGGCGGCCTTGGGCACGCCGACGCTCGGCATGTTCGGGCCAGGTTTTCCGGATGTGTATGGGCCGTGGGGTAAAAACTGCGCCACTATTTGCACGCCGGAAAGCCGGGATGAACTTTTGTCGCGTCTGCCGAAAGAGGGAAGTTTAATGGAGAGTTTGAGCGTGGAGCGGGTGGTCGAGGCGGCGAAAGTTTTATTGGCAAGGACGGGTAGATAAAATGCGTACAGGCGTTATTCAGCCCCTGCCCGGCATTGGCGATATGATCTGGTTTCAGCCTGCTCTTGCCTCTATCGCCGAGGCGTCGCCGGAGGGCAAAATTATTTTGTTCACAAAAGTTTCGACACAGGCCGCCGCTCTTTTTTCCGGCGTGACATATATCGACTCAATTCTTCCTATGCCGAGCGGGCGCGGCGCGTTGGCGGCACTTGCTAATTTTTTGGGCGCTTATGTTTCGCTGCGGCGGGGGAAAGTTGATCGTTTGTTCATCCTCCACCAAAGCCCGCGCTATCGGCTCGCGGCGCGGCTGGCGGGGATACAGGAAATCATCGCCTATCCGCCTGCTCTGGCGCAATCGAAAGAGAACGGGTGGAATAAGAGTCTTGCGTTTCTGGAGCAACGAGGAATTGCCGTTGATTATCCCTATTCACAATTGAATGTCGATCCGGCGGTTGTTGAAGCTATGCGGCAGCGGTTTGTGCAATATCCGCAGCCGTGGATTGTTGTGGCACCGGGGGCATCGACTGGCGCGCGGTTGTGGCCTGAGGAAAGATTTTCATTTTGCGCGGATGCGCTGATTGAAAAAACAGGTGGCACTGTTTTTTTGATTGGGGCTCCGAATGAAAAGGCGCGCGTCGATGCGGTTTTGAGTCACTGCCGGAATGCGGAGAAAACGGTTTCGGTTGTAGGTTTGCCCTTCGATCAGGTTATGGGATTGATTGCATGCAGCGCGTGTCTGCTTGGGAATGACAGCGGCCCGGCCAATGTCGCGGCGGCTTTGGGGCGGCTGGCATTTCCGTTATGCGGGACGAGTACGCCGCCGCTGCATTCGCCCAATATGCATCTGATTATGCCAGATTTGCCGCCGGAGAGTGGGGAAGGTATGGAGCGGATTAGTGCGCAGCATGCGTTGGATGTTGTGCTCGCGGAACTAACGAAAACGCCTTAACGTCTATCGAACAACTTCTCCAAATCAGTTTTTTTGAGTTCGACATAGGTCGGGCGGCCGTGGTTGCATTGGCCGCTGTTGGGGGTGGCTTCCATTTGGCGCAATAGGGCGTTCATTTCTTCGATTGTCAGAGTGCGCCCTGCCCGCACCGAACCGTGGCAGGCCATTGTCGAGCAGATTTCCTCTAAACGGTCGCGCAGGGCGTGGCTTTCGTCGAATTCTGCCACTTCGTCGGCCATATCGCGCAGCAATGCGCCGACATCCGTGTTGCCGAGCATCGCGGGAATTTCGCGCACCAGAAGCGCGCCGCCGAACATTTCGACAACCAAACCAAATTCGGCGAGTTGATCGGCGCGCGACATGATCCGTTGCGCGGAGGGTTCGTCCATTTCGATGACTTCAGGAACGAGGAGAATTTGCCGTTTGACGCCCTGTTCAGCCAGCGCCTGTTTCATTTTTTCATAAACAATGCGTTCATGCGCGGCGTGTTGATCGACAATGATTACGCCGTTTTCCGTTTGTGCGACAATGAAGGTTTCATGAAGCTGCGCAACGGCAGCGCCCAAGCGTCCGCCGGATGATATTGCGGTGACAGAGGCGGATTCGACATTGCGCGCTTGCGGCGGGGCGGCGCTAAACATCGAGGAATAAGACGGCGCGTTAACGGCGCGAGGAAAGAAATGTTGCGGATGAGATGTCGCGGTATCGGCAAACCCTCCCCCTGCTTGCGGCCTTAGCATGTCGAGCGCTTGAGGTGCCAACGTGCTGGTGGTGAATTGGGCCGAGCCTTGCAGCGCGTGGCGAATGCCGGAGATCATCAATCCGCGAATGCGCGCCGCATCGCGGAAACGCACTTCGGTTTTCGCAGGGTGAACATTGACATCGACTTCTTGCGAGGGGACTTCGATAAACAGAACCGCGAGCGGCTGTCTGCCTGACGGCAAAAGATCGCCATAGGCGGCGCGGAGCGCGGAGAGCAGGACTCTGTCGCGCACGGGGCGTCCGTTGACGAAAAGATATTGGCCGCGCGCCGTCGCGGCGTGAAATGTCGGGAACGAGGCGAAACCGGTGACGCGGCCGCCTTCCCGTTCAATGTCGATTGTGGAAGCGTTTTGCATAAATTCGTTTCCCATCACATCGGCGACGCGATATCCGGTATCGACACCGCGTATATAATGTATGGTTTTTTTGTCATCCTCGCGGAAGCTGAAATCGACGTTGGGGTTGGCGAGCGCGAGACGTTCCACGACTTCGCGCGCATAGTCGCTTTCGGTGCGCGGGGTTTTCAGGAATTTCAAACGGGCGGGCGTGGCGTAAAAAAGATCGCGCACTTCAATGCGCGTCCCTTGCGCGAGGGAGGCGGGATACGGCGTGCCGATGCTGCCGCCTTCGACATCGACCTGCCACGCATCGTCGGCACCGCGCGCGCGGCTGATGAGCGACAGGCGAGCGACGGACGCGATCGAGGGTAACGCCTCGCCGCGAAAGCCGAAGCTGTGAATGTTCCACAGGTCTTCGTCTGGGAGTTTGGATGTCGCGTGGCGTTCGAGCGCGAGCAGCAATTCGTCGCGCGTCATGCCGCATCCGTTATCGGCGACGACGATCAAGGCCTGCCCGCCTTCGCGGAGGGTGATTTCTATTTCCGAAGCCCCGGCGTCGAGCGCGTTTTCCACCAGCTCTTTCACGGCGGCGGCAGGGCGTTCGACCACTTCGCCTGCGGCGATGCGGTTCACGAGGGATTCAGGAAGGCGGCGGATTGTCATTGATGCTGCAAATTACATGAGTTTTATCGCTTTATACTACCCCTCAAACGCGCATTACCCAATCATTTTTTTGACTGTTCGAGCAGCGTTTGCTGGCTTTCGTTAAGGCGCGCGCCGGTTAGATCGGCGTCCGTCAGTTCGGCGCCCGTTAGATCGGCACCAATAAGATTGGTATAGGACAGGTCGGCTTTGGTGAATTTGGCCTGCCGCAGGCTGGCACCCGAGAGATTGGCATAACGGCAATTGACCCCGGAAAGATTCGAGAAAATGACCCTTCCCTGCGGCGAGATCAAAGGCTCGAAACGAACGCCGCGCAAATTGGCATTGCTGAGGCGCGCGCCGACTAAATCGACACCGCGCATATCGGCGGACTCGGCGTTAACGTGGCGCATATCCACGTTGCGCAGGTAAGCGGCCTGCAATTGAGAGTCGGACATGTTCAAGCCGTAGAGGATAGCATTGTCGGCCTTCATCAGGCTGAGGCATGCGCGCGTGAAGAATGTGGTGCCGCGCATGTCGTGGCCGCTGATGTTAAGCTGCGCCCCGTCGCCGCCGTCGCTATCGACCCATTTGGCGTGATGACGCAGAAGAACTTCAAGCGGCGCCGGCAAGTCTTTGGCGGTGGGGCCGAGGGGCAAGTTGGTCATCGCGCCGGTCAGGCTGGCCTGCGCGAGATTGGCGATGTTGATCGAGGCATTGGTGAGGATCGAGTCGCGCATGTTAACGCCTTTGAGATCGCTCATAGTGAAATCGGCATATTCCAGATTGGCTCCGGAGAAATTCGCGCCTGTCAGATTGGCACGGATCACTTTGCAATTGCGCATCGTCGCGTCGCTGAAATTCGTGCCGACCGCTACCGCGCCGGACAGGCGCGCATCGGTGAGATTGGCACCGCTGAGATCGGCACCGCCGCTTTCCGACGACAGCAGGCTGGCATTGCGGATAATCATGCCCTTTTTCGTGGCAAAAGCCAGTTGACCCTCGCGCAAATCGACGCCCGCCATATCCGCGCCGATAAGGATCGCGCCGCGCATGCAGGCCCCGCGCAAATCGGCGCGCACCATTGTGACTCCCTGCATATTGCAGTGGCGCAAATCCGCGCCGAAAAAATTGCAATAGTCGAAAATCGCGCCGCGCGCATCGGCGCGGTTGAGCGAAACGCCGGTCATGTCGGCATGCGAGAAATCGTAATTCCGTAAAGTGAGCTGCGATAAATTGTGGCGCGATAACTGGGCTCTCGCACCGCCCATGCGCGCCGAGCGGAACATCATGTGCTTGCGCGCAATCACGTCCAGCTCTTCCTGGGTAATTTTGATGAGCCCCTGGTCGTCTTCGGCTGCCATTCGTTTCCTATCGGACGCCTGTGCGCTGAACCTCTTTATTCTCGCAGCTATCTTTTAAGGAACCCTTACGAGAAAAAGTGCACAACCAATTGATTTGTATTGTGTTTTTATGAGTGCGGCAGGAGGGAAGCAAAAAATTGGCCGATAATGCCAGCAGCGCCTTTGTTGCCTTCGGCAGTATTTTCCAATGTTTTGGCCATACGTTTGCCGAGTTCGACACCCGGCTGATCGAAGGAATTGATGTTCCAGACGATGCCTTGAACGAAAGTTTTGTGTTCGTACAAAGCCAGCAGCATGCCGAGGCGGAAGGGATCGAGTTTGTCGAGCAGGAGCAGGTTTGAGGAACGGCCTCCGGGATACACATCCTGTGGCGTTGTAGCCTGAGTTTGGCCGAGCGCGAGCGCGCCCATTTGTGCGGCCATATTCGACAACATCGCGCGGTGGTGATCGGGCAGGTTTTGATCGTCTTGGGCCACGCCGATAAAATCGGCTGCTATCGCGTCGCTGCCTTGATGCAGGCATTGGTGGAAGCTGTGTTGCCCTACGGTGCCGCATTCGCCGAAGAGGACGGGGGATGTAGCGTAATCGACGCTCGTTCCGTCGCGGGTGACGGATTTGCCGTTACTCTCCATTTCCAATTGCTGCAAGTAGCGCGGCAGATCGCGCAGTCTTTCGCAATAGGGCAAAATCGCGAGCGACGGCGAGCCCATAAAATTACGGTTCCAGATACCGAGCAGAGCCAGCATTACCGGCATGTTGGCGTCAAACGGGGCCGAGAGAAAATGCGCATCCATTGCGGCTGCACCCGCCAGCAAATCGCGGAAACCAGCGTTGCCGATTGCCAGAGCGATACTGAGGCCGACGGCAGACCACAGGCTGTAGCGGCCTCCGACCCAATCCCACATCGGGAACATGTTGAAGGATGGGATGCCGAATTTTTCGATCTCTTTGGCGTTGACGGAGACGGCGACGAAATGATTGGCGACCGCCGCTTCGCCTAATGCGTCCACCAGCCAGCGGCGGGCAGTGCTGGCGTTGAGCAAAGTTTCCTGTGTCGTGAAGGTTTTGGAGACGACAACGAACAGCGTTTCTGCGGGATCAATTTTCTTCAACACGCTTGTGATATCGAAAGCGTCGGCATTGGCGACGAAATGCATTTCGACGCCGGTGACGAAGGGTTTAAGCGCCTGCACGACCAGACGCGGGCCTAGGTCAGAACCGCCGATACCGATATTGACGATTGTGCGCAAAGGCTTGCCTGTGGCTCCTTTTCGTGCGCCCGTGCGCACATCATCGACGAAAGCTGCTATGCGCTTTTGCGTCGCACGGACTTCCGGCATGACATCGATGCCGTCAACGAGAACGGGTTTGTCGTCGCTGCGGCGCAGGGCGGTGTGCAATACGGCGCGCTTTTCGGTCGCGTTTATTTTGTCGCCCGCGAACATGCGCGCGCGCCACTCTTCGACATTCTGTTGTTTGGCGAGAGCGAGCAGAAGTGGGGTTGTTTCGGACGTTAGATTTTGGAATGCGTAGTTCAAGCGCAATCCGTCAAAGGCGATATCGAAACTTTTCAATCTCGCGGTGTCGTTGGGATCGATGAAGCTTGCGCTTTTTTGGCTTTGGCGCAGGGCATCGCGGTGGCGGGTCAGAGCTTGCCAGGCGGGTGTTGAGGTCAGGGTCATTGTTTGACGGTGTCTTTAATTTGCGTTGGGGTAATGCCTTCGGGCTTGCCGACCATAACCCATGTTATTTTATCTGGATTGAACCAGCGGTCGATTGCGCGGTCGATGTCTTTGGCTGTGACGCTGCGGATAATCTCGCTGTAACGATCCAGATAATCACTGCCCAGATTATCGCGCTGCATTGAAACGAGGACGGCGGCGATTTTGTCGGTCGAGGTCAGGGCCAGAGGCTGCGATCCTGTCAGATAATCCTTGGCTGCCGTTATTTCGCGGGCGGTTGGGCGGCCGTCGTCGTGGAAACGGCGCATCGTGTCGCGCATGGTTTCCAGCGCTTCGGCGGTTTTGGGGTTGTCCACAGCGGCTTGGCCGATAATCAATCCATCATGTTGCGCGGGAGCGAGGCCGGTGGAAACGCCGTAGGTCAGGCCTTTTTTATCGCGCACATCATGCATCAGGCGCGAGGAAAAGCCCCCTCCCCCCAAAATATAATTGGCGATTTCCGCCGCGTACCAATCGGGATCGGCGCGTTTGGGGCCGGGCATTGCGAACAGCATATCGGTTTGCGTGCCTTCGCGCTTGACGAGGATTGTCGGCGTGTCGGTCGGTTCTGCTACATCGGCGATCTGGGTCAATTGCGCGTGGGCGGGCAACCCGGCAAAAATCGCATCGAGCGCGGCGGATAATTCTGCTGGCGTGATGTCGCCCGCGACGGCAACGGTAACATTGTCACGCGCGAGATGCAGTGCGGCGAAGTTTTTGATGTCGTCGCGGGTGATCGCGCTTAACGTCAGCGTCGAACCGAGGTGGCGTTCGCCATAAGGGTGTGCCGCAAAAATCTGCGTAAACAAGGCGTAGCGTCCCTGCCAATTGGGGTTGGAGAATTGCTGGCGGATCATCGACAATTGTTGCGCGCGCAGCCGTTCGATGTCTTTGGCGTCGAAGCGCGGTTTGGTTAGAGCGAGATGCAAAAGCTCAAAAGCTTTTTGCTTGTCTGCGCTAAGGCTTTTGATGCCGCCGTCGATTTCATCGCGTTCGGCGTTGAAATCGAGAGTGATCGAGTTATCGGCCAATTGCTGTTGGAAAGAAGCCGCCGTATAGGGCCCCGCGCCTTCGGTCAGGGCGTTCATCGTCAGCGTGGAGAGTCCTTGTTTGTCGACTGGGTCTTGCTCGCTGCCGCCCTGAAAGGCGAAATGCATTGAGATGATCGGCAATTTGTGATCTTCGACGAGCCACGCTTTAACGCCGGATTTTTCGCCGGTCACTTGTTGAATATCGACGGCGCGGGCGGGAGACGACAACAAAGCGCATGTCGCGCAAAGCAGGATAAAGAGATTTTTCATCGTATCCCTACCCCGTGGCTAAGAATGGGTTGTGCGGCTTCGCGGGCTGCCGCCGAGGCGTGGGTATCGGGCAAGAGCGCGCCCATTATCTGACGCGGAGTGGTCGCGAGTTCACGCAAAGCGGCGTTGACCTGATCGGCGGTAACGGCATTGATGCGGTCGGGCCAGGCTTCGACGTCGGCGACGGTGTGGCCGGTGGTAAGCGCCATACCGAAAGCATATCCCGGCATCATCAGCCCTTCGCGCGCAAAGATCGCAGAACGTTGCAAACGCTGCTTGGCGTTTTCAACCGTTTCCGCGTCGAGCCCTTTTTCCGCGATATTGTGCAAGGCGTCGCGCATAGCGCGTTCAAGATTTTGCGGGGATTTTCCGGGGCGCGGCGATGCCGCGAGCGTGAAACTGGTTTCGCCGCGCGCATCGGGGTCATAGTTGGATTCAACGCTGCTGGCGATGCCTTGATCGACGACCAGTTTTTGATAGAGAACGCCGACTTCGCCGTCTACCAATGCTTCGGAAAGGACTTCATTGGCATAGGCTTCGGTATCTTTTTGCGTCGCGTAAGAAGGCGCGACGAAACGCCAGATGATTTGCGGTTGCTCGACACCGAGATCGACTTTGGTGAAATCATGCATCTCGGGTTGCGGTGCCGGGCCGAAAACGTGACGGGGTGCGACTGCATGTTCGGGCACGCGGCCATAGGTGGCGGCGGCGAGGCTGAGAGCCTGTTCGACCGTCACATCGCCGGAGATCACCACCACCGCGTTATTAGGGGCATAATGACTTTGATAGAATTGTTGCGCGTCTGCCGAAGTAAGTTGTTCGATTTCGCGCTTCCAGCCAATCACGGGCCGACCATAGGGATAGTGCGGCAGGAATTTGTGGTCGAATTTTTCGATGAAGCGGCCTTCGGGATCGTTGTCGGTGCGTTGCTGGCGTTCGTCGAGGACGACGCGCAATTCCGGCGATGCCGTTTCCGGCATGATGCGCAGATTATGCATACGGTCGGCTTCCATCTGCATAATCATCGGCAGGCGATCAGCGGCGACTTCTTCGAAAAAGGCAGTGTAGTCGTAGGAGGTAAAGGCATTGTCCTCGCCGCCTTGCGCGGCGATAATTCTGCTGAATTCGTCGGGAGGAATGTCGGTCGTGCCACGGAACATCAGATGTTCCAGATAGTGCGCGAGGCCGTTTTTACCCGGAACTTCGTCGGCTGCGCCGACTTTGTACCAGACCATCTGGCTGACCACCGGCGCGAGGTGATTGGGCACTATGACAACTTGCAGCCCGTTGGAGAGCGTGAAGTTGGAAGGGTAGAAGACGGCGGCGTTGGCGCTGCCTACCGTCACCGCCAGAATGACACTTGCGAAAAAGAGAACGCGCGCGCGCATCACAGCCCCAACCAACCACTGCTTTGTTTTTCGATGACGGGGGTGGCGCCTTGAGTTACAGGCTGATTGTTGTCTTTGGCGGCCTTGATGCGGTCGGCTTCTGCTTGGGCATCGACGGTTGTCGCAGGTTTATCATCGCTCCAATTGGTCAGGCGATCAACCAGATGCGGAGATGCGACGACTTTTTCGGAAGTTTCGTGATCGACGGTTTGGCGGATATTCGGATCGGCTTTCGTGGCCCCTGCCTGAGCCAGGAGAGCTTTTTCGCCGTTGGACGGCGCATTGGTTTGCGTGGGAGCGTTGCCTTCGAACAGCGTTTCGCTGGCGCGCTGCGTGACATCGACTGTTTGCGGGCGCGCTTCGCCGGGGCGCGGCGGGTGCAGGGCATAATCAGGGGGCATCGACAAAGGCGGCCGTTCAAGCACCGCGAATTCGTCGGGCGGGTTGCGGCCCAAGCCTAAATCCTGGCGCGTTTCAGCGCATGCCGACAATAACAGCGCCGTCAGGCCAAGTATAAAAAGGGAACGCGATGCTGACATAGGTTTCTCGCAAAATAAGGGTTCGATCCGGGCACCGGCTTGCGCCGGTATGACGACATTCTTTATCATTTCCCCCGTACCATACCATCGATAAGCAGAAGCGCAACGCCTGTGACGATCGCGGCGTCGGCAACGTTAAAAGCGGGCCAATGGGGGTAGTCGCGGTAGTAAAAATCGAGGAAATCGACCACTGCGCCATAGCGCACACGGTCGATAACATTGCCGATAGCCCCGCCCATAATCGCCCCCAGCGCCAGGGCGACCATTGCCGATCTGGTTCGCCACAGCCAGCGCCCCAGAACAAGCAACATGACCGCCGCGACCCCAATCAGGATATAGGACATATAATGTAGCCCGACATGGCTTAAAATGCCGAAAGTGACGCCCTTGTTCCAGACCAGCACCAGGTTAAAAAAGGGCGTGACGGGGATTGTTTCACGCACATCGATATGCTTCAGAACAAGCCCTTTGGTGACCTGATCGGCCAGGCCGATGAAGGCCAGCATGTAAACGCCTAGGACCGTGTGACGGGGATGCTGCATGAAACTCTCGGAAAAGCTGATCTGGGGCGAGGCTATACAAAAGCCGGATGAGAGGCAATGTTTCTCCCACTCCTCCGTAGATACATAGAAAACACAGTTGTCGGAATTGTGGCGCGTATCGACCAGAATTGTCCCCCGAATCACTTCGCGATTATTAGATTCGAATCAGTCTCGTGTTTCAAATTGGAGGGTTTTATGTTTTCCCGCTCTTTTAGAACGTTTTTGCTGGCTTCCACGCTTTGTTCCGCTTTTGCCGCGACGGCTCAGGCCGCCGATGCCGCGCCTCCTCCTCCGGCAGCGCCAACGGATGCTGTCTCGGCACTCACGAACGGCACAATTTACGGCGAAGAACGTTATCGTTTCGAAACGGTCAATCAGGGTGGGTTTGCCAATGATGCGAACGCCAATACGCTGCGTTCGATTTTGGGCTATAAAACAGGTGTTTTTCAGAATTTTCAAGCCGATGTCGCGGTGATAAACGTCTCGCAATTCGGCGATCATGCCTATAATGACGGCAGCGACGGCAAGACTACCTATCCTGTCGTCAAAGATCCGGGCGCTACGGAATTGCTGCATGGCAGCCTTGCCTATACGGGATTGCCGGACACGACGATTGTGGGCGGGCGGCAGGCTGTCAGCCTCGACAACGAACGCTGGGTCGGCGCCGCGAATTGGCGGCAGTTCGCCCAGACTTTCGACGGGTTCACGGCGGATAATAAATCGCTGAAGGATTTCGACTTTTTCTACGGCTATCTGTTTCACGAAAACGGCTCGGGCGGCCCCACGGTCAGCAACGGCATTTACGACATGAGCACCAATTTGTTCCATGTCGCCTATAGCGGCCTTACGAATGTCAAGCTGATCGGCTATTCCTATCTCGCCGATATCGACAACAACTTACCGGGACTGGCGGGCAGCACGCACGGGCTTTCGGCGGCGACAACGGGTGCCCGCGTCGAAGCCGCGATCCCCGTCGGCGGCGGATGGAAAGTTACAGGTAACGGCGAATATGCGCGTCAGGTTAGTTACGGCGACAATCCAAACAGTTTCGGCCTGAATTACTATTTGATCGAACCGGGTGCTGCCTACAAGAGCCTATCGGGCAAGGTCGGCTATGAAGTGCTGGGCAGCGACGGAACGAATGCCGTGCAATCGCCGATGATGACCGGGCATTCCATGAACGGCTGGGCGGATCAATTCCTCTTTACCCCGGTGAACGGATTGGTGGACAGCTATGCGGATATTTCTTACCGCTTCCAATTGCCGGTCAGAGGATTGAATGAATCGAAGCTGGAAGGAATGGTGCACAGTTTCGGCGCGGATCAGATCGATCAACATTACGGCAATGAATATGATCTCGACTTCACGCAGAAGATCGCGACGCATTATGCCGTGGGTGCTGAATATGCCGATTACAGGGCCGATCAGTTGTTGACGGATACGCGCAAGTTTATTGTCACGCTGCAGCTCGATTATTGAGCCTCGCAGCGGATGATTATCGAAAGCGCACAAAACGAGACGTTCAAAAAGCTGCTGAGCCTGACTTCATCCAAAGGATTGAAGGATGAGGGATTGTTTTTGCTTTCGGGCGAGAAGCTGATACGCGAGTTTCTGAAGAAGCCTCATCTGAAAATCGTTTATGAGATTTTGGCGCCGAACCAGGCGGCTTTAGCCGAAGGGGTGAAGACGGTGGAGCTTGCGTCTTTGCTTTTCGCGCAGGTCGATGTGCTGGGAACGCATTTCAATATTCTGGTTCTGGAACAGCCCCCCCTGCCCGTTTTAACGGCGGCGGATTTGGCTTCCTATGTGCCGGGCGGCATTGAACTGGTCGCGCCGATAGGAGACCCGGGAAATCTGGGTGCGTTGATACGCAGTTGCGAGGCTTTTGCGGTGCCGCGCGTGATTTTATCGCGCGAAGCCGCGCATCCTTTTTTGCCGAAAGCGGTCAAGGCGTCTGCAGGCAGCGTTTTGCGCGTGGCTTTGGCGCGCGGGCCTGCGCTGGCGGAATTTCCGGCGCGGTGCATTGCACTGGATCTGCACGGAACGTCGATTGATGAATTCGTGTGGCCCAAACAGGGGTTGTTATTGGTGGGCGAAGAAGGGCCGGGATTCAGCGCAAGCGAATTTCCGACACGCATTCGCATCCCGACCACTGGCGTAGAAAGTTTGAATGTTGTAGTCGCGGCGAGTATCGCGCTTTCTCGAATACCGCAGCCTGTTGTCAAAACCTAACCGGAGGAGATTTAGATGTTTGATGAATTCAGGAAATTTATCTCGCGCGGCAATGTTATCGACATCGCCGTCGGCATCATTATGGGCGCGGCTTTTACCGGTATCGTCAACTCGCTGGTCAAAGATATTATTATGCCGCCCGTGGGAAAATTAATGGGCGGCATCGATTTCTCGGGCTATTTCATCAATCTTTCCGGCGGGACTTATCCTTCGCTGAAAGCGGCGCAGGAAGCGGGAGCCGCGACGGTCAATTACGGGGTCTTTATCAATCAGATTATTAATTTTATGATTGTGGCCTTTGCCGTGTTCATACTCGTCAAACAAACCAATCGCTTTAAGAAAGCGCAAGATGTCGCCGTCCCGCGCTCGGAAACATTGCTGGAAGAAATCCGGGATTTGCTGAAGAAGAACTAGGCTGCGTTCACTACGGGCTCTGCCTCCGCGGGGGGGACCAGGCCTCGCTCCAGGCGCGCAATTGGTTGGCGGGTAGTGGTTTGGCGATAGCGTAGCCTTGGGCGACATCGCACCCCAATTCGGCGAGGAGCAGATAAAGTTCGGGAGTTTCGACACCCTCGGCAGCCGAAGTCATGCGCATGTTGCGCGCCAGATCGATAACCGTTTGGACGATGACAAGGGCATCGGGATTCTTCAGCATCTTTAAAACAAAGGAAAGATCGATTTTGATTTCCGTTATGGGCAATTGCTGAAGCCGGGTCAGAGAGGCGTAGCCTCGGCCGAAGTCGTCGATGGAAACTTCAAAGCCTTGCAGCCGCAAGCGCGTGATGATGTCCAGCGCTTCGAGTTTATAAAGCATATCGCTCGATTCCGTGACTTCGAGCATGATAGAGTCCGGCGGCACTTTTTCGGCATTGCAGAGCGCGATAATCGTGTCGGCAAAGGCCTCGCTGTGCAGGTTTCTTGGCGACAAATTCACGGCTATCTGCAGGTTGAAGCCTTCTGCTCTCCATATTTTCTGTTGATACAAAACCGAAGAAAGGATGTGCGTCGTCAAATTGTCTATCAAACCCATTTCTTCCATCACAAAGATGAACGAATTCGGGGGCAGGATTCCGTGCTGTGGATGATTCCAGCGAGCCAGCGCCTCGGCTCCCTTGATCTTACCTGTTTTCAGGCTGATTTTCGGCTGATAGAAAAGAATAAATTCTCCACCGGCGAGACCTCGCATAAAATCTTCTCTATTGAAGGATCCAGCATTTGGCTCTACATGCACAACGGGTTTTTCCTGTGCGGGCGGAGGAAGGATTGTTTTTATCTCCTCTGCGGTCGGAGCGGGAATCGTTTTGATCTCTTGCCGGAGCAAAGCTTTATCGGCCAAAGGTTCTTCTATTTGTTTCAGCAATTCCAGCTTTTCTACTAAATCCTGAATGCTGACGGGTTTAGCCAGCGCAAAGCGCATGTTGAGTCCGCGCTGCTCTCCCACCCGTCTGGCCGCGTCGATCACACGAAGATTAGCGGCGCCTACGATAATGATGTTCGTTCGGGAATGCTGCAAAGCCAGCCAATGCAGAAGTTCCACCCCGTCCACCTCGGGCATGGCAAGACTGATTATAATAAGACTGGGTTTCCATTGAGCGACGCTGTCCTTGAAATCCAGCGCGTGGAGCGAAACGCGCACATCGCAACCCACGCTTTTGCCAACCTCTTCCACGAAGCGGCCAAATTCGATTTGGTCATCCACGACTAAAAGACGATTGAGCATTGAGAAAATCCTTCTCGCTATTACGCTCGTCTTATAGTTCGTTTATGCGGTGTCGGCATTTGAAATAAACAAAAACATGCCGGTGCGTGCCGATTGTTACAGAGAATTATGCGGCGAAAGTTTCCTGCAAAAGTTTAATCAATGCCGTCCAGTGGCGTTCGGCGGCGGCGGAGTCGAAGAACGGATGATCGGGTATGGCAAAGCCGTGACGCGCGCCGGAGTATGTTTCGATGACATGCTCGACCCCGGCTTCGGTCAAAGCTTGATCGAGGCGGATTTTTTGTTCTTCGGGAAAATTTGCGTCCTCGATAGCGCCCGCGACATAAACGCGGCCCGTGATATTCTTTAAAAAGAAATGAGGGCTGTCGAGCGCATCCGTCGCCAGTTTGCCGCCGTGGAACGAGGCCACGGCTGCGAATTGGCCCTGTAACGCTCCGGCGACGGTCAAGGCGACGTTGCCGCCGAGGCAATAGCCGGTGGCGGCAAATCTGTTGCCTTTGACATCGGGATTGGAGAGCAGAAATTCGACGAAGGCGGCACCGTCGGAAACTTTTTGGTCGCGACTGAGGCTGGTCACGAGTTTCATAAATTCTTCCTTCAATTTCGGATCAGCATAAATTTGGGCCGGATTCGTCGGCACATAATTTTCTAAACGATAATAAAGATCGGGCAGTAACACCAAATAGCCGTTGTCAGCAAGCCGTTGGGCCATTGCCCACAAAACAGGGCGTATGCCGAAGCCGTCCATAAAGAAAATGACCGCATGCCACGGTCCCTTGCTATCGGCAGGCGTAAAAACCGAAGCCGGACAGATTCCATCGCGGGTTTTAATTGCAACATCAGTGCGGGGCATGCAAGCACTCCTCCGATAGTCGTGAAGGTTTTACAGCGCATAGAACCTATTCATAATCTCGTCAGGCCGCCAGCGAAAATGCGCTTCTCAGCCACGCCGCGAGATTGTGGATAAGTTCGGACCTACATCGGTAACCCCAGGTGAGCCCATAGTTCTTGAATCTGAATCAAATCCAGCTCGAGGGCGTCCTCCATATGACGGATTAAGCCGGGCGTTTCGCCTTTTTTATGCCGTTCATGAGTCATGCGAATTAGTTGTTCTAGCGTGTGATCTTCTATGGGAAACGCAGGCGCGCCCGTGATCAAGCTCCATCCCGGCGTTGGGAGTTTCGCAATAAGTTTGGCGTGTTTGGCTTGAGGCGTGTGATTTTCCACAGGAAGGCTCCTCGGTTGTTAGACGCTGTTTATAACAGAAGCCGGTTCTTTTGCTTGAACTTTATTCCTGTGCTCAACCTCGCTGGCGATAAATGATTTTGCTAGAGCATGATAAAGAGAGGTTGGGCAGATGATGCGGCTGGTCGCGGCGGCAATAACGCTGGCCGCTATGAGGGGCACGGGCATCGATTGGCGGCCGGTGATTTCAAGGACGACGACGAAGGCCGTCATTGGGGCTTGCGTTACAC
>JBAVWC010000386.1:0-9332 GCA_049697595.1 Alphaproteobacteria bacterium | reverse complement strand
GCAAAAGGGAGGGTATATAGAGACAGCTTTGTTTAGGAGTTTCATATGCCCAGCGATATTTTTCCCAGTGTTCGCATGCGCCGCTTGCGGAAAACGCCAGCCTTGCGCGATTTGGTGCGGGAAAATGCCGTGACGATGAATGATCTGATTTTGCCGATTTTCGTCGAGGAAGATATCGATGCTCCCTTGCCGATCTTGTCGATGCCGGGGGTAGAGCGCATTCCCGAGAAGAAGCTGGGCGAAGAAATCAAGGCTATTTACGCCGAGGGCGTCAAATCCGTGATGCTGTTCGGCGTGTCTCACAAGAAAGACGCGACCGGCAGCGATTCATGGAAAGCCGACGGGCTTCTGTCGCGCATGATTAAACGCTGCAAGGACGCGGCACCTGAATTGGTGGTGATGGCCGACACTTGTTTTTGCGAATATACCGACCACGGGCATTGCGGCGTGATCGACGGCGATCATGTTCATAACGATATGACACTTGAGAATTTGGCGCGGCAGGCTGTTGCGTCGGCCCGCGCGGGTGCGGATGTAATAGCACCCTCGGCGATGATGGACGGGCAAATCGCCGCGCTTCGCGAAGGGCTGGACGCGGAAGGTTTTGCCGATACACCTATTATGGCCTATTCGTCAAAATTCGCTTCGGCCTTTTATGGGCCGTTCCGCGCCGCCGCCGGATGCGAATTGAAGGGCGACCGCAAGACCTATCAAATGGACCCGGCCAATGGCCGCGAAGCGTTACGCGAGTCTTTGCTGGACGAAGCCGAGGGCGCGGATTTCCTTATGGTCAAACCGGGCTTGCCCTATCTGGATGTTCTGGCGAAAGTCCGCGAACATACTTTGTTGCCGCTTGCCGTCTATCAGGTCAGCGGCGAATACGCGATGATCAAGTTCGCGGCGCAAGCGGGAGCACTGGATGAAAAGCGCGTCGTGCGCGAAACGCTGGGTTCGTTTAAGCGGGCAGGTGCCGATTTAATTTTGTCTTACTTCGCCCGCGACATCGCGCGGCAGGGGTTCTAATATCCCCTCACCCGCCTCGCAAGGGCTCGGCACCCTCTCCCGCGTTGCGGGAGAGGGAAACAACGGAAAAGGTGCGTATATGAAATATGCCGTTATCGGCACGGGAAAAACAGGACAGGCAATTCTGGATTTGTTGCCTGCGCCGGATGTCGTCGCGGTTTTTAATTCGCGCAATCCGGTGACGGTGGAAAAACTGCGGCAAGCCGATGTTGGCATTGTTTTCGTTCCCGGCAAGGCTTTGGGCGAAATGCTGCCTCTTTTGCTGGAAGCGAAAATGCCTTTGGTTATCGGCACCACAGGCTATGCGTGGCCCGTGGATCTGGATGCCAAGCTTCGGGCGATGAATATGCCGTGGATTATCGGTCAGAATTTCAGCGTGGGCCTGAACGTCATGCGCTATTTCTCGGAACGTATCAAACAATCCCTGAACGCGTTGAAACCCAAACAGGCGCAATTGAGCATCGTCGAGAAGCATCACATTCATAAAGTAGATGCCCCCAGCGGCACTGCGATTTATATTGCACGTGCGCTGGATGTGCCGCCGGAAAATATCGCCTCGATACGCGAAGGCGATGTCAAAGGAACGCACACCGTTTCATTCGACTGGCCGCATGACCGTATTTCGGTGACGCACGAAGCATTGGATCGCGCCGCTTTCGCCGAAGGTGTTGTGTTGGCTTGCAATCAGATACATAAATTAACGGCTGGTCTTCATGATTTCGAGAAGTTGGCTGATGATATGATTAGAAACGCTGTGAAAGGATAAATGATGCGCGCTAAGGAAACCCGGTTATGGACGGCTTTGATCACTCCCTTTACCGCTGACGGAAGCGGGGTTGATTATGCGACGCTTGGCGATTTGCTCAAGCGGCAAGACGCGGCGAAGAACGGCGTTCTTATTCTGGGCAGCACGGGCGAGTCTTTGTCTCTCAGCGACGATGAAAAACGCGAGATCGTGCGCTTCACGCTAGCGCAGAAACTCGGTGTTCCCGTAATGGTCGGCATACCGAATATCAATATGGCGCAAACGCTGGCTTGGTTGGAATTCTGCCGTGGGTGCGGCGCGGATGCCTATCTGGCCGCGACGCCAGCCTATACAAAGCCGGGAGCAGAAGGACAAATCGGCTGGTTCAAAGCCGTTTTCGATGCTGTCGATGCGCCTGTTATGCTTTACAACGTGCCGTCGCGCACGGGATCTACTTTGTCGCCACAGGTTTTGCGCGCTTTGCAAAATCATAAAAATTTCTGGGCGGTTAAGGAATCTTCCGGCGGCCTCGATATGTATATCGAATATACGACTGCCGCGCCGAATG
Source organism: Alphaproteobacteria bacterium (assembly GCA_049697595.1). Lineage (GTDB taxonomy): Bacteria > Pseudomonadota > Alphaproteobacteria > UBA9219 > UBA9219 > CAIXLI01. The sequence goes on along the minus strand of JBAVWC010000386.1, from coordinate 6,996 downwards.
CCGCTCTTTATTGCGGCGACGATAATATGTTGCCGTCTGCGGTTCCTCTGGGTGCGTGTGGATTGGTTTCCGTGGCGTCGAATGTGTGGGCCGAGGCTTGTCATTCATACGTGACCGCATGCCGCGAGAATGCCTATCGCGGGCAGGAATGGTGGAGCGCGAGCAAGGCATTGTTTACGGCGTCGAGCCCTGTGCCGGTGAAAGCGCTGATGCATCATCGCGGAATGATTCCGAATGCTGGCGTGCGCTTGCCGCTTAGCGCCCGCGATCTTACCAGCCTCGACGGGCTCAAGGCTGCGGATCAGCAAATTGCCGAATGGCATCGTGAGTTTAAGGCGCAGGGAAAAGCCGCATGAGTCATCAGGAATTTCTACGCGAGCTTGAGACGGGCAGCTTGCGCGTGGCAAAGAAAGATGAAAACGGCGCGTGGCAAATCGACTCGTCGGTCAAGCAACGCATCCTCGATTATTTCGCCGCGCATCATCTGGTAGAGATGGGCTCGGCGACGGATACGCAATATCGCGGCTTTATCGACAAGGAAGGATTCGAGCCGCGCCGGTTCAAGCTTGGCGACGGCGTGCGTCTGGTGCCGGGGGGATCATCTGTGCGCCCCGGCGCTCATGTCGCGCCCAAAGTCGTTATTATGCCGCCCGCTTTCATCAATATCGGCGCTTATGTCGGCGAAGGCACAATGGTCGATAGCAATGTTCTGGTGGGTTCCTGCGCCCAGATCGGCAAATATGTGCATTTGAGCGCGGGCGTGCAGATCGGTGGCGTGCTGGAACCTATCGGCCAATTGCCGGTGATTATCGAAGATCACGCCTTTATCGGCGCGGGTTGTTCGATTGTGGAAGGCGTTCATGTCGGCGAGCATGCCGTTGTCGCCGCTGGCACCATTTTATCTGCCGCCGTTCCGATTTACGATACAGTGAAGCAGAAGATTTATAAAAGCGAAATTCCGACAGGGGCCGTGGTCGTTTCCGGTTCTCGTCCAATGAGCCAGACCGAAGGCATCGGCAAGGATTTGCATCTTCATTGCGCCGTCATCATCAAATACCGCGACGAGAAAACGGATCGTTCTTTGAAGCTGGAAGAGTTTTTGAGGTAATCGTCATTCCCGCCTTTGCAGGAATGACTGTGTTGTATGATTTTTTGTGAGGACAAAATGCTTCAATCCGTATCCTTCACAAGCCTCGAACCGGGGGCAAGGCTTCTTATACTGGGTGCCGTTCACGGCGACGAGAAATGCGGCGCTTATGCCATTCGCCGCGTTTTGAAAGAATTCGAAGACGGTAGTTTGGTGATCGAGCGCGGTTCGGTGACTTTTGTGCCCGTTTGCAATCCGCGCGCGTTCGATGCCGATGTGCGATTTATCGACCGGAATTTGAACCGCTATCTGGTGCCTCAGGAAAAACCCGATTGTTACGAGGCGCAGCTCGGCAACATTTTGTGCCCGTTGCTGGAAAAATGCGACGTTCTGCTCGATCTGCATTCCTATACCGCTGGCGGGGCCCCGTTCGTTTTTGTAGGTGAGCCAGACACGAGAGAGCATGAATTCGCCAATTGCCTGGGGGCCACGGTCGCTCTGACAGGCTGGCAAACGGCCTATGCGGCCTCGGGCCGAAAGAACGAGAGTGCAGATCCCGATGAATCGATCGGCACGACCGAATATGCGCGCAAGTTCGGGGTGATAGGAACGACTTTGGAATGCGGCCAGCATAAGGATGATTTTTCGGTCGTTGTCGCCTATCGGGCCATTCACAGCGCCTTGCGGTTTCTGGGGCTTGTTTCCGGCGGGGCTTCTGGTCAGAAAACGGCCACAAAACTGATCGAAGTTAAGAAGGTTTTCTATCGCGGCGACGGAGGAAGCTTTGCCAAGCCGTGGAAACATCTGGAACCCGTCAAGAAAGGCGAGGTTATCGCTCAGGACGAAAACAACCAGCCCGTCACGGTTCCCGATGACGGATATTTGGTTCTGCCCCACGCCGATACCTCCCCCGGCACCGAATGGTTTTATTGGGGGCAGGCGCGGGCAGGGGACTGACAAGGGCTGGGTAATGTGTTAACTTCCCGGCAGAATCTAGGGAACCAAACATGCGTATTGCTTTAGTCTGCGGCGGCCCTTCTGCCGAACGGGGTATTTCTTTGAATTCCGCGCGTTCGGCGATGGATCATCTGACCCCTTTGGGGTGGCAGATTGTGCCGTTTTATTGCGATATGCAGCGCAATTTCTACCGTTTATCCCCGTCGCAGCTTTATTCCAACACGCCGTCGGATTTCGATTTCAAACTGGCCAATACGGCGCAGCTTCTGACGCCCCGTGAATTTGTCCTCGCTTGCCAGAAAACCGATATCGTGTTTCCCGCCATTCACGGCGCGTTCGGCGAAGACGGCGAATTGCAGGAATTGCTGGAAGCGCATAAAATTCCGTTTGTCGGTTCTCCGTCCAAAGCCTGCCGCTTGATGTTCGACAAGGCGGTCGCCAATAACCATATGGCGCAGCACGGCTTCGCCACTTTACCCAATTGCCGCGTCGATGACACCGAAACGCCGGGCGAGCGTTTGCAGAAGATTATGGATTTCTTTGCGCAGCATCACGTTGAAAAAGCCGTGGTGAAACCTTCCGCAGGCGGGTCAAGCCTCGGCGTGGCCAGCGCCGCAACGCCGCTGGAAGCCGCGCAACGCGCGCAAGATGTCTTCGACCAGAAACACGGCACGCAAGCCCTGATCGAGCCATACTGTCAGGGCCGCGAATTTACGGTCGTCGTTTTGCAGAACCAGAAAGGCGAGCCCGTCGCGTTGATACCCACCGAGATTGAGTTGATCGGCGGCGATCTTTTCACCTTCCGTCATAAATATCTGCCGACGTGCCACGTTGAATATCATTGCCCACCGCGTTTTGCCGACGAAATTATCGCGCGCATCCAAAAAGCCGCCGAAGTCCTGTTCACATTTTTCGGCATGCGCGATTTCTCGCGCCTCGACGGCTGGCTGCTGGATGACGGGCGCGTGATTTTCTCGGATTTCAATCCGATTTCGGGAATGGAGCAGAACAGCTATCTATTCATTCAGGGCAGCCGCCTTGGTTTCACCCACGGCGACATGCTGCATTTCATCGTCGCTCATGCGGCGCAGAGTTACGGCATTCCGCATGCGGTCAGCCCTTCGCTGAAAAAGGCCGATGCCAAGAAAGTCCGCGTACTGTTCGGCGGCACGACAGCCGAACGCGAAGTCTCGCTGATGTCGGGAACGAATGTCTGGCTGAAACTGCTGCAGGTTCCGGATTACCGGCCTGCGCCTTATATCCTTGCGCCGGGGCATGAAGTTTGGCAATTGCCGTACAGCTTTACCCTCAATCACACCGTCGAAGAAATTATAGCGCGGTGCGAGGTGGCAGAATCCATGCTCGCGCGGCTCAGAAATCTTGTGCCCGGATTGCGGCAGAGGTTGGGCTTGTCGCCCTTGTCCACCAGCGCCTTTGCGCCGCCACTCCGCATGAGCCTCGAGCATTTCTGTCAGGAAGCGGTTGAAGAAAGCGCCTTTGTCTTTATCGCCCTGCACGGCGGAGAAGGCGAAGACGGGACGTTGCAAGCCGAGCTTAACCGCTATGGGTTGGCCTATAACGGTTCGGATGTCGAAGCTTCGCGTTTGTGCATGGACAAACGCGCGACAGGCGAGGCCATTTGCGCGCTGAACGATCCGCTGCTGACCTCGGCAGGAAAAATTATCGTGACGACGAAGCAGGCGGAAAATGCCGAAGTCGTTTGGGCCGATGCAGTCCGCAAATTGGGAACCACGGATATTCTTATCAAGCCGCAATCCGACGGTTGCTCGGCGGGCGTCGTGCGTTTGCAGTATGCGCAGGAATTGAAAGTTTATCTGGAAGCCTTGGCCCGCGTGCGCGAGACGGGCGAGGAGGGGGTGTTGCCAGCAGGCACGCTAACGCATCAGCCCTTTATGATCGAACTGCCCGCACATGCCGACTTCTTTATGCTCGAGCCGTTTATCGTGACCGACAGCACGCATGTTGCTGGCTCGGAACTGGTGCATGTTTTCAAAACCGGCTGGATTGAATTGACGGTCGGCATTTTGGAAGAAAACGGTCATTATCACTCTTTGACGCCAAGCATCACCGTAGCTGCGGGAACCGTTTTGTCTCTGGAAGAGAAATTTCAGGGCGGCACAGGCATCAACCTGACCCCGCCGCCCGATACGATCATCTCGTCCAAACAACTCGACCTCATCAAAACCAAGATAGAACAAGCTGCCAAGGTTCTGGGCATTCAGGGCTACGCCCGCATCGATATTTTCTTCAACACGCAGACCGACCAGACGATGATTATCGAAGCTAATACGCTGCCCGGCCTGACACCCTCGACCGTGATCTATCATCAAGCTCTTGCCGAAGACCCGCCCTTGATCCCAAAGGCCTTTTTGTCCAAATTGGTTGAACTTGGCATCGAACGGCGACTGCTGGGACAGGCGGAAAGATTGCAGCCGATTCCGCTGTCGCGGGAGTAGATATGCGTCTTTTCTCTGCTCTTTTATCTTTGGGATTGCTGGTCATCGGCTTGGGCGCCGTGCTGGTTGTTGGGGTTTTTGCTCATTACAGCAAAGACTTGCCCGACTATACGTACCTGAAGGATTATCAACCGCCTACGCTCAGCCGTATTTATGCGGATGACGGGCGGATGATGGCGGTTGTGGCGTCGGAACAACGTTTGTTCGTGCCGATCAACGATATTCCCAAGCGCGTGATCGATGCTTTTCTGTCGGCGGAAGATGCAGATTTTTATCAGCATGGCGGGGTCGATTACGAGGGCATTGTGCGGGCTATTGCCGTCAACCTTCAAAATGTAGGGCGCGAGCGGCATCCTATGGGCGCTTCGACGATCACGCAGCAGGTCGCCAAGAATATGCTGTTGACGAATGAAGTCTCGCTGTCGCGCAAAATCCGCGAGGCGATTTTGGCGACGCGTCTTGAAAAGGTGATGAGCAAAGATCGCATCCTTGAAATTTATCTGAACGAAATTTTCCTCGGCGAGCATTCCTATGGCGTCGCCGCCGCCGCTTTAAATTATTTCAACAAATCTTTGGACGAATTGACGGTGCCCGAAGCCGCCTATCTCGCGGCTTTGCCGAAAGCGCCGAATAATTACAACCCCGTGCGCGATCACGCCGCCGCTATCGCGCGGCGCAATTGGGTCATAGGCCGTATGGCGGAAAACGGGCGCATCACGCATGAGGAAGCGGCGGCGGCGCAGCAGGAACCTCTTCTGACCAAATCGCGCGACGAGGCCGACAGCGTTACGGCCGATTATTTTTCCGAAGAAGTGCGCCGCCAATTGGTCGATAAATTCGGCGAGGACGAAGTTATGGAGGGCGGTCTGGCCGTCAAAACCAGCCTCGATCCCAAATTGCAGACGGCAGCGACACAGGCTTTGCGCGACGGGTTGATTTCATTCGACCGCCGCGAACGCGGTTGGCGCGGCCCTGTCGTACATATTCCCGATTTGACCGATTGGCAGAAAAAGCTGAAAAGCATTTCCATTCCGGCGGGTGGAGAATTCTGGCAATTGGCTGTCGTTTCCGGCCTGAAAAATAACGAAGCGCAGATCTCCTTTGCCGACGGCACGCACGCGCATATTCCGTGGACGGAACTGAGCTGGGCGCGGCGCGAGCTGGCGGATAACGAATTCGGCCCTGCCATTCATCAACCCTCCGATGTTTTGAATGTCGGCGATGTCATAATGGTCGAACCCGTCAAGCAAGACGACAAGGGCAAAGCCTATCCGGCAGATACTTACACGCTGCGGCAGATTCCAATCGTGCAGGGCGCGATTGTCGTGCTCGACCCGCATACGGGGCGCGTGTTCGCGATGAATGGCGGGTTCAGCACGAAAATCAGCCAGTTCAACCGCGCCACGCAAGCGATGCGGCAACCGGGTTCTTCGTTCAAGCCGTTTGTTTATATGGCCGCGCTGGATAAAGGCTTTACGCCCGCCAGCATGATTATGGACACGCCGTTCGATTATTTTCAGGGGCCGGGTTTGCCTTTGTGGCATCCGGAAAATTACGGGGATGAGGATTTCGGCCCGTCGCCCTTGCGTGTCGGTATTGAGAAATCGCAAAACGTCATGACTGTACGCATCGCCAAGTCTATCGGCATGCCGATTGTGGTAGAATATGCCAAGAAATTCGGCATCGTCGATGACATGCCGGAACTTCTGTCCTTTTCATTGGGGGCAAAGGAAACGACACCGATGCACCTCGTCACCGCTTACGGCATGATTGTGAACGGCGGCAAAAAGATTTCGACCAGCATTATCGACCGCGTGCAAGACCACGACGGCAATACGATCTGGCGGGCAGATAACCGCGATTGCAAGGGTTGTCAGACGGCAGGCTGGACGGCGCAATTGACGCCGCCGGATATCCCCGACACGCGCGAACAAATCGAAGACCCGCGCACCGCCTATCAAATGGTGCATATTCTCGAAGGCGTCGTTCAGCGCGGCACGGCGCACAGTTTGCACGACATCGATTTTCCTCTGGCGGGAAAAACGGGAACGACGAACGACAGTAAGGATGCGTGGTTTATCGGCTTCACGCCCGATCTGGTATGCGGCGTTTATGTCGGGTTTGATAATCCTGTGCCGCTGGGCTCGAAAGAAACGGGCGCGAGCGTCGCTGTGCCGATTTTCCGTTCTTTCATTACCGAGGCTATCAAAGACAAACCGCCCATTCCGTTCCGCGTGCCGCCGGGGTTGCGTATGGTGCGCGTTAATCCCGCGACCGAAAATATCGCCACGCCCGCCGACAAAAACACGATATGGGAAGCCTTCATCCCCGGCACCGAGCCGCAGGAAGGTCAGGTTCGCCCCGTTCTCGACGGCAGCGTTACCACTTCTTCCACGCCTGTAGAAAATGGAATGCCCGCGCCCGCAGCTACCGAGGGCGCGCCTGATGCAGTTGCCCCGCCGCCCGCCGCCGCCG
>JBAVWC010000385.1:0-11771 GCA_049697595.1 Alphaproteobacteria bacterium | reverse complement strand
GTATAAATGCGTCGCTTCCGAAGAATCGTAACTCGCGATGTATTCCTGCTTTTTGCCGTCTTTGATTGTTTGAAAAACCTTCCACTGCGCTTTTATGAAGCGCTGGAATTCGGGATTTGGTATTTCATGGTTTTTGTCGCGGAATGGAAATCGTAATTCGTGAGGCAGTTGCCCCTGCTTCACGCCCGCTTCCGGATCGTCTTTGGTTGCTTGATAGGATTCGATTTCTTTCAAGGCGGTCATCGATCTTTGGAGATGTATCTCTTTGTCCGTTTCGCCCTGTTCAATGGCATCGAGCAACCCCAGCATAAACATCGTGCTGTCGCGCGTAAAAGGGGTCACGTAATGCTCATCCGCCCCTTTGCCCGTCATGGCGCTGGCAACGATTTGCCATTCGTCGGTTCTTGGATTGTCGATCACCAGCTTTGGCAGGAAATCGTGAAGCATTTTGTCGATGCTATGGCGGGCGCGAGAAACGGGCTGTCCGGGTTCGGTTGTATCCATAATATTTTGGACCATAAGTTTTTTGTGAAATTACTTAGAACTCTGCAAGTGGGCAGTTTTACAATGAATGGCTTGGTCATTTCCACCATAATTTGCTGCCTTTTTACGATTTGCAATGCTGCGTTGCAGCGAAAATCCTTGATTTTTGGAGGAGAATCAGATTTTATGTGCGCAGTATGACGACCAATAAAAAACGGCTTTCTTCGTGCGCGCTGAAAGTCGTTCAGAGCTAGGGCACAAGCCCCGCCTGCCTATCCTTCCTATTCCTTAACCGTCTCCGCTTGCGCGGAGAGCAGCATGTTCATTGTTAACTCAATGGCAAAGGATGGATCCTATGCGCGCCAATCTGGATTTTGTTAGACCGGTTGTCGAAGCCTTGCGGGATGCCGCGAGGGAAATGATGCATTCTCAGCCGCCGATGCCCGCGCCGGAATTTGTTTTTGAAACGCGGGAAAACGCGCGGGGCGAGAAGGTGTTGTATTTCCCCTTTATGGCGATCTCCGATCCGCATCTGGGCACGCGGCACAGCCGGGCCAAGCGGCTTTCGCATATGCTGGAACATACGGAATCCGGCGTTCTGAAAGCGGTCGGCGATATTGTCGATCTGGAATATATGAGGCACAAAACCACCTGGAATTTTGCGCCCTGGCATCGGCAGGTTTTGGGGCATCTGCTGCGCAAGGACGCGCATTTCTTTGCCGGCAATCATGAGGCCCCCTATGATTTCAAAGTTTTGAGCGACGGCAGGGAATTGGCGCGTCAGGATTGGCTCGGGCAGGAATTGTATAACAGGCCTGTTTCCAACGAGGCTCATTACACCGATCCCAAGGGGCGCGTCATCAAGATCAAGCATGGCGACGAATTCGACGATGCCGTGCTGGGCAGGCTTAAGGTATTTTGGTACGGCGTCGGCGATTACCTGCATACACCCATTGCCGATTTCGACATTTTTATTCAGGAGAAGCTTGGGTATGAGAGTTTTTCGATTGCGGCTGGCGCCAAGAAAATAGCCAAGACGGTTATCAATCAGGGGATGGGAGTCGAGAAGGCGATCATTCGCAGCGTGGAGGCCGATCCTGCGATCGACGGGATGCTTTATGGGCATTCTCATATGGGCGGCATTAAGAAAACACAGGGCGGCAAGCTGATCCTCAATGACGGATGTTCAACGGAGCATGTGCAGGCGATGGTGCATGACCGCAACGGGACTTTTGCGCTTATCACCTGGCATAAAGACCGGATCGATATCGAAGAAGAGAACGGCAATCAAAGGACGGTGTCTTTTAAAGAGCTGGGGCTGGATTCGGTTTATAAGCCGCCGATTTTGATTGAAGATGCTGCAACGCGGAAGGCGGATGGGATTATCGAGAATATTTTCCGGCTCGCGCCGCCTAAAGGCTGGAAGCTGGTTGGTACAGAGTGTTTGACGCCAACGGGTGCCGTGCGAACCGTGGGTGCCGACCTAGCTTTTCGAGAGTGTAAGCAATCTTGCCGTCATAGCGGTTAAGCTGGTTTCCAGTCTGTCGGGCAGCAGACCTTTATCGGTTAAGGCTATACCCCCGGCGACGAATTGCGCGCGCAGGGCTTTCTCGAAGTGTTTAATGATTTCGACGGGATAGCGGCCCTTGGTTTTTTTAAGACGGTCGAGTTTGTCTTCCGCGCTGATTTTGTTGCGACGTGCGGCTGCGGATTTGATTTGAGAGTCGAGTTCTTGAGTCATTGCGACTCCGTAGGAGGTGAACTGTTTGCGGAGTCTGGCGATTACCATCTCGATCGTTTTTTCATCGTGCGGCATGATGCCGTTTTCGAATGCGGTTAAATCGTCATAGGCTTTCTGCCCGCGGACGGGGACGGGTTTTGCCGTAAGGGGTTTATTGGGAGCCTCAATATTATAAGTTTTAGCTTTTGTTTTTTGCGAGAGGAGCGATTTTTTCATGATGATATCCTTGGGATGGAGGCGTTAAGGCGGCGATATTTTAGAATGAGGCGTTGCTGCGCTTTGCGGGGTGGGGGCGGGTATGCCGAAACCTTGCATGCGGGGAAGATTGTCCATAATTTTGGTTAAGGCCAGATAGGTCGCGCGTTCCAGCGCGCTGTGACCTGCCGTTGTTTTGACATAGCTCGCGGGTTCGATGCCGGCTTGACGAAGGGCGGAGACGAGAATGTCGGCTTGAGTCAAGGGGCATACCTGATCGTAGCGGCCATGCACGATATGGACGGGCACATTGGCGAGTGCCGGCACATTGTCGATGAGATGTCCCGGCTTTAAAAACAAATTATTGGCAAAGTAGTGGGCTTCGATCTGGGCAAAACAGACGGCAAAATCGTCTTCGCCGAATTTGCCGACATCGGTCATATCGGGGACAAGGTGGCTGATGACGCCTTCCCAGACCGACCACGAAATCGCGGCCTTCATCTGCAAATCTTTTTCGGCCTGATTTGCGGGAACCATGTCAAAAATTTCTTTGTAGGCTTTCATCATGTCGCCGCGTTTCTCGGGCGGGATCATTTCGACAAACGGCTTCCATGCTTCGGGGTATGTGATATAGGCGCCCGGCGCCGTCAGGCCGTAGGGGTTCTGCGCGTAAGTGGCGGCATTGCCCTGATACATATAGTGCAGGTCTTCTGTGCGGCCGATAAAGATGCCGCGCAGAATGAGCGTCTCCACGGTTTCCGGGTGCTTGATGGCATAGGCCAAAGATAAAGTGCTGCCCCAACTGCCGCCGAATACATGCATCTTGCTGTCGATGTTCAGGGCTTTGCGAAGCTTCACGATATCTTCGGCCAGATGATCGGTGGTGTTGTTCGTCAGCGCGATTTGGGGGCCGTCTGTTGCGACAGAGGGACGGCTATTGCCGCAGCCGCGCTGATCGAAAAGAATGACGCGATAACGGTCGGGATCAAAAAAGCGGGAAAGAATCGGATCGCAGCCGCCGCCGGGGCCGCCGTGCAAAAACATAACCGGTTCGCCGTCGGGATTTCCATATTCTTCCCACGAAAGTGTGTGAGGAGGGGACTGATCGACTTGAAGCATGCCGCTGCGCTTGCATGCGTTTAACGGATATTTCCAATCGGCATCGGAGACCATGCTGGTTTCAGGCGCTGTGGCTTCCGTCATATTTTTCTCCCCATATTCAGATTTCAATTTGCTTCATTACTATGCAGCGATTTATGCATATTTTAGCATGTGTGGCTATCATTTCCTTGTTTTTTTGAAATGATGCCGACTAATGAAATGACGTTGAGTCCTTTGGGGCTCAGCCGGGGGATGGCGGGCGCGGGTTTAAGGGAAGGTCGAAATCGCGATGGGGGGTGCCCCACTTGCCTAGAATTTCAAGGGCTTTGTGTTCAAGCCGGGCGACGCCTCGTATGTCTTCGCGTTCCTTTTCCGCTTCCGACTTTTGGTGTGGTTGAAAATGCTTTCGTTCTGGAACGGGCGTATCGGCAAAATCGAGGCACATTTCCAGGAAATTTTGCGAAGCGAGATGATGGTGTCGAAAAACAATGTTGTTCATAAGGCTTAAGGGGAACTCAAAGGATGTTGCTGAGAGTTGGTCGTATGTGTGCGCCCAATGATAGTAATTGACGGCGTTGTTAAAAAAATTGGCGACGGGGCAAGCCGCCGTTTCGGGGGATTCATTTTGGGGTGGCGATAGATGTTTTTCATTGGAAGCCCATACCAATCCTGTTTTGACGAGCATGTGCCGGCAGTCTGAAAACGTATGATCGGCTATGGCTTCGATCAGTCTTTCGTATATGGGGCCGATTTTATAAAGGGGGCCGTAGATCGGCGCTTGCTTGTTTTGATAGGAGCTTACTTCGACTTCGAGCGATCCCAACAGTTTTTCCTTCTGGTCTATGTCCGGCTCTATCGCCGCCAGTTTCAAGACGTGATCTACATAACCGATCATATTTGCGGAGGTGGGGGAGGAAGCGGTTTGGAAATGCAGCGCGTACAAACTCGCGCGAACCGACGCGGATTCATTCCATTCGAAGCCGGTTAGTTCCAAAAACAGTTTCTGCGGGTCGGGGGTGTTTTGTTTCATGAATTCCAATAATGGTTCACAGAATAAATTAAATAAGACTCTAGCCAAATCATTTGAAGGAAGGTGAAGCGGGCGATAAGGATTGAATGCGCGACCTCGACCTCGGCAACGTGCAACCATATCACGCAATGCGGGCAAATCAAGGAATTATCGTGCGCCGAAGGTCGGCAAATGCCGTTTTGCGCAGGCTTATACTGACAAATGACTGGCACAAAAAATCGGACGGGGACTTCGGCATGCGTTTTTTAGGGCCGAAACTATTTTATGTCGCTGCCTGTTCGGAAACGAATTTACGATGATTTTTTCATTACCTAAATCATTGATATAAGATAAAAACCTGACTGATAGATCCTTCCCTCTCAATGGCCCCACCACATTCAAGGTCTTGTATCTTATGGTGGTGAAGGTGCAGAGGGAATAAGCGGGGTTTCATATATTGTGATGCCTTGGAAATAATCAGTCTTCGAATTCGTATAATATTCAATCCTTATTCGCCCTTTTTGCCCCGTGCGTGCGGGCAATTCCATGCGAAATACGTGACGATACGATGGGGGGCCTCCAAGCGTTCCCCCGTCAGATTCTTCGCCAAGATAGATAAACTTGCCGTGAAAATGTGAAGATAAATCGTCTGGTGTAATCTTCATACAATCCCCGATATATCCCGCTAATCTCCCGCTTGATTTATTATTAAGAATAAATGAGCCAAGAAGATCTTGCTTGGGGTGGTATGCATCGGGACCATTTGTCAAAAAAATATCCAGCGAAGTGTTGAGCAACGGGCTTGCCTTATAATACTGCGTCTTTCCTGCCATGCCCCCCTTGTGGAAATTTACGCCAAGCACATTTTCCAGGAAGGGTATGTCGGTCAAATCCCCGTGCTCGGCGATTTTATAGAGTGGATCCAGAAACGCCCCGACGGAAGGGGGCGTGCCGCTGCACATTTGCTCTTTTTCTGTGGGCGTGTCGTCCGGGACATCATTAAAAGTGAACCGATCATTCTGTTCCGTCCAAGTTTCGCCGCCATCGTTCGTTGTTGCAATGGCGGGATGAGAGTAGGCTTCGCCGACAGCCCATCCATGTGCTGAATCCAAAAACCGAAAATCATAAAAATAAAATCCGTTGCTGGGGCGAAAAATTCCGAGAATAGGATTGGACATATCTTGCCTTATCCAGCTTTGTCCGCCGTCTACGGTCTTCCCAATTATTGTCCCCTGTCCCAAGATCCACCCATTCATGGGGACAGGACAAGACCCACGATCTCCATAGGGGCGGAACGCCTTTTCATCCCAGTTTTGCCCGCCATCATGGGTCGTGAGGACAACGCCAGTTTTTGCCCTTGCGCCAAGAGCCCAACCATTTTTGGGATCAGCAAAATGAATCCAATTTATCTGATTTACATGGGCAAGCCCATCTGTTGGTGCCTTCCAGTGCCCATCAACCTGATCCAATGCCAATCCACCTTCTGCGGCCCGCCATGTTTCGCCACCGTCGTCGGTAAACATCAGGCCGTTTGTGGCCCAAATCCATCCTTTGCCCTTTTCAGCAAAAGCTATGCCGTTGTAAGCTAGTATATCAGCGTAGGTGTCCTGATAGGCGCGTCGCCAGGTTTTTCCCCCATCTGATGTTCGAAGAAGCGTTTGTTCGCTACCCACGGCCCAGCCGGTGTTCGCGTCAAAAAAGAATAAGCCGGTAAGATCATTGATCGTGTTGCTGGATTGCTTGGCCCAGGTGTTTCCGCCGTCCTTTGTTGCCAATATCGTTCCATTGTGTCCCACGACCCAACCATGATTGTCGTCAACAAAATAGATATATTGCAAATGCTGCGCAGTTATTCGTTTTTGCGGCTCCCAGGTTTTTCCACCATCTTTTGTCGTTATCATTTCTCCATGTGAACCTACGACCCAGCCACGGCCTGAATCAGTGAAAAAAATGGAATTGTAGGGGGCTTTCGTTTCTGCGTTGGAGTCGCTAACAGAGGATGGAAAAAGCGCGACAAGAGTGCGAGGCATCAGTCCGGATATTTCTTCTGCATGCAGAGACAGGGTCGCAAAGAGGCAAAGAAAAGCCGACATGAAGCAGGCTATCAAAATTGGCTTGTTTGATTTCACGATTGATCAAACCTTTGTTTGTGCGGTTTCTTGCGTAATCGAGAGAAGGCTAATTCTAAAAGATTAAAATAGGACAAATGGAAACCACTTTCGAACTTTTGGGGAATCCGTTGTATTAAGAGGACGGGGGCATTGCTTCGAACGGCGGTTGCGTCCCGCACTATTAACCTGTTGCTAAATAAGCGCGCCTGCCCCCGACGGCTTGAGAATATTCCGACATGTGCCGCTGGTGCCATTGTTCCAAATATTGGCACATGACAGCTATGCCTTCGCCCTTTTAGCGGCGCAAACGAAGTTCCAAATTTTTTCGAATTCCTGCTTGGTTGCTTTTGCGAGAAAGTAAGCAAAGACTGTCAGGAAGAGCAGAAGGCCGCTGCGCAAACCATCTGTTGCAAAATTAAAATGGCTGAAATCAAATGAAATAAATCCAATACCGATTCCACGCAATGCCCCTGCCAAGAAAAGGCACAGGGAAAGCGTGATGAGTGTGCTTGGTGCTTCTCCTGGCAACATAATTTTTCTTGCCTTGCGCGTCACAAACCAATCCACCAGACAACAGATGAACGGCAAAATAAGAAAAGTGAAAAATAAGGATACCGCGGCCACGACTTTTGTTTCGCTGATGCCGGATCTTTGTTTTAACGCCTCACGAATTTTTTCCTGCTTGGCTTGCAAAACTTCGGGTGAAAGTTTTTGCTTTTCTGCATTGGCTATATTGGCGATGTCCGTGAATTTCTGTAGCCTTGTTTGCCGGTCATTTCCAACAGCTATGTAAGCCGGATCAAGCGCATCTTCGCAGGTCCCGGCACTGCCGTAGGACAAGCAATGGGCGATATTACGAATATACCGGTCTTGGCATTCCTGTTCCGAAGCACAGGGGGAAACGGACTGCCAATCATAAATCATACTGCTAAGCGTGAAAATTGACCCCAGAGTCAGTCCGGTCAACGTTAGAAAACAAACGATTTTGCACATGCCCCTCATTTTCTTTCTCCCTTCACCAATGATTGAGTCAGCAAGGCTTCAATGGCTTCCAAATATTTCTTGATCTCGTTACGACCTTTCTGTGTGCAAACGTAGGACGTAATAGGCTTGCGATCTAAAAACCTTTTCTCGATTGTGATAAGCCCCCCATCTTCCAGTTTCCGCGCATGTACCGATAAATTGCCGCGGGTCAGACTGAGGCGCTCCAGCAAAATCCCAAAGGCTATGGGTTCGTCTTCCCGTACCAGAGTAGTTATGATGGTCAATCTGGTTCGGTCCATCAGTAGCGGGTTGATGGAAAGCAATCCGTTCGGTTCCATGGCCTACCCCTGAACCGAAAGTTTGCTGCGGAATTTGCAGATGTTCGCAAGGCTCCAACCACAAACCAACATTGCGACGCAGGCAGGGGCAAGCAAGGAGCTTGTGCCTAGCGAAAATATAACTGCCGCTGCTGCAAAACTGGTGACGCCAAAAGCAATGGAAGTCACAGGTGATAAGATCAACAAACGCCCTTGAAATACCAAGTCGCCTATGAACAGAACAAATAACGGCGCAATCCATTCTGGTTTTCCAGCCAGAACCAACAACGAGGTGGCGCAGAATTTTACAAATATGTCTGATAGGGCCGATAGATTTTTGAAATAGGAAAAATATTTATCGCTGAAGTCGGCAAAAGCGATTTGTTCTTTGCGCGCGCGAAGATAGATATAACCATAGGCCACTGACAAAAGCGCAAGCAGGCCGCTTCCAACGATAGTGAGGGCTGGAATGCGAACTTCTGGCGAGGTCGCCAATGAAAGAATATCATCATTAATCTCTGGCCAGATAATCGTGCCAGCGCCAACGCTTGCCGCAATTGCAAACGCGGCCAAGTTCAACACAAGATGCGTGTCCACGGAATCGACTGTCAGGGCGACTTTGTTTTTTGAACGAAGAATGGCTTGTTTCAAAACTTGTATGTCTGAAAGAGCTTGCTGAGTATTTCCAAAATCTGACATTTGCATCTCCATAAATAAGTTTATAATACAAACTAGTCTACAGAACTTCAGGTGAAAGTCAATAGATATTTATTTAACTATTTGATATTAATAGAAAATAACTATGAATAGAATTGATTGACGGGGAAGAAAAAGATCAGCCCGCAGCAAATAATGGAGCGACCTGAATGCCAATAGATAACGACCGACCGTCCCAAGCTTTGAAATTGGCCGTCCAATATATGGCGATCAGCATAGCATTCGGATTGTTTGCCCTCGTTTTCCTTGTAGGAGGAACGCTGTGGACTCATCCAGAAGTTTTTCAGCATCGTGCGGTTAGAGAAAATCTGACAACCGCTCTTTACTTAGCCAAGACCTTTTCTGGCATCCTTATCTTTACCGCAATTTACTGTTTTATTCTTGGCCAAATAATCAAAGAAAGAAATTGGGCGCGTATTGTTTGTGCGCTTAAAATTGCTATAGATGTTTTTCTGATGATGAGGGAATTAGCATCGGCAATCGCGTTTATAAATGTCATAACCTTCGATAATTTAGTGAGTCATGCCGACGTTTTTAGCATTGCCTTCGTTTCTGGTTTAATTGCTGTCCTTAGTACTATTTTGGAATGCTATGGCCTCTATATTCTTTTTACTTCGCCGGCAAAAGGGTTGTTCCGCAATAAAAAGCTTGCCAATCAAACTCCATAGAATTGACAAGACATTATGCAAACCAGTCTACAGGCTGCTAGCGCCTTGGCATTACGCACGCCGACTTCACGCAGCTGGGTGGCATCTCAGAAAAAGAGATGAGCAGGTTATCGAAATACGCCAAATTCGGCTAAAATGGGGAAACGCGCCCCAATATTATAGTGGTGGGAAGAGGATGCGATGGATTGCCTTGTATATCCAAACTGCCGCATAGCGAAAACATATCGCCATAGCCACTATCAGCGCTAATGAATTCCCCAAAAACAACTTACAGCTTCCATAATCGACTGAATTACTCAGAGATAGAAAATCGTAAAGAAATGGTACTGTGCCGTGTGCATAGTTACATGCTGGAAACATAACTGATAACAGCCCGATGGACAGGAGGGTGATGCACACAATAATGACAATTGACCATTTGAGGCTGATTTGCATTAGCTCTTTACCTTTCTTGAAGCGATGAGGCGGACGGCATTGGCCATATCTCTCCGTTGCCAGAAAAAATCTAAATTGAAATATTTCCTTTGATGAAGGAGGCCAGTTCTCCGCGCACTCGCTTCGGTAAAAAAAGTTCTATGCCGCGGCCAGACTCAAGGCTGATTACCAGACTATCGCTTTTACTTCTTCCAAGTTCAGTCGTGTATATTTTTATTTTTCTGATGTTGGCGAGCGGGATTTCCTGAGGTTGTTTCAAAAACAAATTGCGAAATTTATTGCGAATTATCAGTTTGCTTTTGTCCGCATATATATTGGTCCAATCGAAAATCGCAACGATTGAACCACTAATTATCATGAGTAGTATGGCCCATAAGATTAAATTCTCTTTATTGAACATTTGCTTAGGCAGAGAGATCAGTGAATATTTCAGCGAATACAAACCAACGAAAGCCGCAATGCACCAAATCACTATCGTGTATGGAATAAAGGCTTCGGTTAAGCCTCTATAACGATACTCTTTCCCCGCATAAGGAATATAGGATTCGTTAGCTTCAGTTGAGAGTCCATTGGCTTGCATCAGATTAGGTGGCGGCGGTTGCATGCCAAAATCCATAAGAAAGCCTTCCGCAGCCTCCTCAACCGGCCATATATGCCACCCATCTTGCTCCATTTCTTTTCGAAGCGACTGTAGCTTGCTGCCGTCGCCCCGCAGACTTATCGTTTCTTCACCCGGTTTATCTTTCCATCCAAGAACTTCAACGCCGTGAGTCTTCGCCAGGGTTTTGGCGGCCTTGATGCGAGCTTTTCCTGTCGTTTCCATATTCATATTCTGTGTTGGGTTGACCAGATTGATGAGTGGCCATAGTAGTGCGAACATGCTTAATAAATTTTTAAATGAAGCTGCTTAGCATTATTACTCATATGAAATTGTGGGAAAGGGATATCGGGCGCAACCGTTTTGGCCAAGACCCTTTATCTATTATTTAAACACCATCCCGATGTGATCGAAAAACAACATGTCTCCATCAGATCAGCAATCTGCGCAGTTTTCCATAAGCGCTGGTGGTGTCCCGAATAACTCCTTGCATCGTGAAATGACTTTATCATGTCCGTCAGGGCAAACTTTCACGGAGCTTAAAAATGGCGCGCCGATTTGCGGTAATGCTTCTGTACATCACAGTCCTATATTAGAGGCAATTATTTTTGTCCCTATTTTTGCCGTTCTATGGGTAACAATTTTTATCATCCTCGATATGCTGGACAGGCCAAGACAAAAGAGGGTTGGCGGACTGAGTCTTGCAGGGCAAGCCGGTGCAATGCAGCTCGTTACGGGAATCACGTTTCTTATTATGTTTGGGCTGTACTATGTTCTCAATACTTTCTTCGGTCTTACCGTTCCATGATTTTTAACGGAGCCGGCATTTTGAAAGACTGGGGCGCAGCGTGAGATATAGCGAAGCTTTTCAGCAGCCCGTTAACAGAAAGCTAATCATATTCAGGTAAAATGGCTCGCATTGTAGCGCAGAAGATTTCGGGGTATTGGCATGATTGATGACGCCAGCAACAGTAAACCCATTGCGGATGCACGGGCCGAGTCAGTCGCGCGCGCCCTGCCTGTTTCAAAAGCGCTTCTTGGGTTTTTAGGGGCATCACTCCTTCTTCTCATTCTCGCTGTGGTTCATTTTGGTGCGCCGGTTGTTGAAGTGCCAATTCAGTCGCAGAATGACTACGGCAAAATGTTGGCCGGGCGTCCTTATTGGACTTATGACGCTACGCCGCGAGCCATACCGGACTTGGCATTAACGGATGCCAGTGGCGCGACGCATCACCTGAGCGATTTCAAAGGCCATTATGTTATCGTGAATATATGGGAAACGAATTGTTACGCCACACCACAGGTACTGCCGGGAATGAATAATCTGCCAACTCATTTTTCCGATGATCAACTCAAAATCGTTAATCTTGCCGAAGATCGCGGCGGCATAAATACCGTGCAAGCCTATTACA
>JBAVWC010000384.1:0-2149 GCA_049697595.1 Alphaproteobacteria bacterium | reverse complement strand
CCACTCTTACCTGTGTCGTCGCCAGCCATAACAAAGTTCTTTTTGAAGGGCAGGAAACGAGCTTATCGGCGGCTGCAAAAATAGCAGCAGAACGACATGGCTACAAATGGGCGGCCATTGCGGGGCCGGATTATTGGCTGCATAACGGCAAAAGCCTAACCGAGATACGCTATGAAATAGAATCCGATGCAGAATCGGCTTGATTACACTATGGAAATAAGTCTCGCACTCTTAGAAAAGGAAATCCTGTCTCTGCAGCCCGACGCACTTTCAGAGCCAAAACTTTGTTAAGCGGTATCATTCGATTTAAGGCCTCATAAAGATCAAGGCCATCCATACAAATAACACGCTTGCCCTTGCCAAATGCCACCAACCCATCTTCAGAAAACCCACTTTGGCTAATGAATAGTCCACGTGCCCATGCAGCCTTACCATCCAACTTGCCGTGGAAAGCGTGAAGATCGGACGCTCCGGTTAGATTGCCTTGCCACTTTGCCTCTAAAAGATAAGTTTCATCTCCCAAAATAAAACTGCCGTCTATTTGTTCTCCTACAAGCCGAAAAGGCTCACGTCCCTTCATGCCATAGGCATCAAAAACATTTTTGAGAAATTTCTCGAAAGCATACCCTCGCGGTTGCGGTTGTAACCCTGACAACGCGATTAACTCAGCGCTTAATTGTTTAACAGTTTCGGAATCTACAGTATCTGATTGTGCTGTCGAAGTGTTCTGCTTCTTCGAACCACCAAGTTGGCTGACGAGTTCCGTAAGACGTTCGCGAGCATTTGGCACCTGATTTTCGACTTTTGCCCTCATTCTTACAGCTTCACGATAATCCCAGAGAGCTTGGAGCGTTCGAACCAATGTTAGCTTGTCGGCTGTTCTCAAAAAAGCACGAAGACGTTTGCCCTTCGACCCGCCATTTTGTGAATAAATCGGGTCATCAATGTTGATATTGAGTTCTGAGGAAAAAAATTCTGAAAAAGTACGGTCGCTAAAATTAAGTACATAGCCGCTTCCCATCTCGAACAAGTCTTCGAGAAAAAGCATATCTGTAGATCGGATATTGCTCGTTACACTAATCACGTCTTATTCATCCCAACTTTGTTGAGGATTTTTCTTTCTGGCGGCGCCAACTGCTTCGGCAAAGGCTACAACACCGTCTTCAATTAACGGCCAGTCCCGGTTGATGTCGGGCGCTTTATCGCTACGTCGATAATTGGCAATACTGAAGCCGTTGTTAGCCAGCCTGTAGAAACACACAGTCATGGGGCCAAGTGTAGCGCTATGTTCTTCAAGGGATACTTTCCACGGAGCAGAAATACCACCGCGCTTTTTAACACGATCCATTATCGCAGAGAGCGCTAACGCATGATCGTGATGACGCCGAATTTCGTTATGCTTGCCATGCCAAATTAATTCAAGTTCTGGAGACCAAGGAATCTTGGCATCATGAAGTTGACACCACGCCTTAATTAAATCGGCAATAGGACTAGGGATTTCTTGTTCACCGTTTTGCCATCGGCGAACGGTGCGAGGATGAATCTGCAACATGGCCGCCGCCCCACTTTGATTGAGGCCTAATATTTCCAAGTGTTTGTTAAATTCTACGTCGTTCATAGCCCTATATATAAGGGGCATAATGCCCCCTGTCAATGGGGTCTATAAAATGATTGGAGCGCACGCAGTTGGAAACTCTCCCCAAATACTACCCTTTAAACATGCGTTGGGCCAGCCGTAGATTCCTGCTGTTTGCTGGAAGTCACGCTACCCCGCTTCGGATCGCACCCATGCAGCCAGTCCAGATACCGCTGCTCGGCTTCAAGGCGTTGTTCTTCTTCCAGATAAACAAGATCGACGGCCTTTTCGGCCTGTTCAGCCGTATATCCCGCCGCGATCATGGATTTATAGACACCTGCGGCTCTTGCGCCGACCCACCATCCTCTCGTTGCACGGACACGGGGGGAACGCGGTGCCGGAGAATGGGCTGGGTTCAGCTCTCTCTTTCTGACTCTACCTCCCGCTCCTCGAACCTGTCGCAGTTCGTCACGTTGAGAGAGGCGGGATAATCCCCAAAGGACAGCAAGCAGCGCGATGCCAGACGCCCCCCATCTATTTCCCACGTCAGCCCGGCTACGCAGCGGCGACAAT
>JBAVWC010000383.1:0-11532 GCA_049697595.1 Alphaproteobacteria bacterium | reverse complement strand
TCCGGTCTGCTTCTGACACTTCCCCAACCGTTTCTTCGGCGGTCGAGATGTCTTCCGCGCCGCCGCGTTTGAGAATGTCTTTGGCCTTGGCTACCCAATCGGAATCTTCGCAATGAACGGAGACCAGAATGCCGCCGTCTTTCACGCGGCCTTCGTAACGTTTGGCTTCATATTCCGGCATTCCCATGCCAACCAACGCCCCGATGATGCCTCCCGCTGCCGCGCCGACTCCCACGCCTGCCAGCGCAGCCATAATCGGTCCGGCTGCGATCAATGGGCCGACGCCTGGAATGGCGAGCGTGCCGATACCTGCGAGCAATCCCAAAGCGCCGACGATGACACCGCCTGTGGTGGCTCCGGCCGTTACGCCTTCAGGGGCTTTCGTGTTTTTCTCGACGGCCAGTTTTCTGAGCGCTTCGGGGTCGGACATAAGTACCGATATATCTTCGCTCATAAATCCGGCTTCGCGCAAATCTGTTACGCAGCTTTCCGCTTGCGTATGAGTGGTGAAAATGCCGAAGGTTGCTGTGTGGGACATGATAACTCCTTTTGAGTGAGAGGGACGGGATCGAGGCTGGTCTTATTGGTTAGAGGCTTGTTTGTTTTTGACCGAGAGCCGATCAATGACATTATCGGCTCCGACAACATCGACCGCCTTGGCTTCGATGGTTTGTTTCTCTGCCTCAGAATGAACATGTCCCCTCAGTGTAACCTGAGCGTTCACGGAGATAATTTTGACATTGTGAGCGGCGGTGGAAAGAGATGTATCGGCCATTACGGCTTTTCGTATCCTTTGCATGATCTGGCGATCCGATAGGCTGTTTCCGGCCTGATCGGCGGTCGGCTTTTGTGCCGACTGATCCTGCACGGTTGCCTGCGCATTATCTGGCGACATGATGCTCGGTGCCACCGCATCCTGCGCATATGTTGTGCCGGCCAGAGAGCCGATAAGCAGGGCACCTGTCACCAATAAGCCTGCTAAACGCGCCGTTGTCATGAGGGGGGAACGTACATCTGATGTGGTCATGGGAAGCTCCATCTTTGGTTGAAAATCGTTTGTTGCTATTGCAAATGGAGTTATGCCTTAGATTTATTCTGCCCCATTTGACATTCGTCAAACAATGTCGGCGTCCTCATGAGTCGAGGGTTCTTATTCGTAAGAATAAATAAAAAACTCATCAATAAGTGGAGAGGGGAGGGATGATTAACGCATCATCGACGGCGAGCCTATTTCTCGCCGGACATCAAGCGTATCATTTCATAGACCCTGTGGCGCTGGTTGGCATTTGGAATGCGGTAATAGGCGCGCACAAGTTTCAGGACTTCATCGCGATGCAAAAGATTGTCGTCGAAGTCGGCGGAAAGAGGGGCATCCGTCAATTGTGACTGTGCCTCATCCGCGAATCCCGGTTGAGAGGTAAAGCTGAGAGAAGTCGGAATTTCCTCAAAGAAATATGACACAGGTACGGAGAGGATTTTGGCGGCCTGAAAAAGGCGGCTCGATCCCATGCGGTTGGTGCCACGTTCATATTTTTGAATTTGCTGGAATGTCAGCCCCAGAGCTTTGCCCAGCTTTTCCTGAGTCAGCCCCACTATGTTGCGCCGTACGCGTAAACGGGCGCCGACATGAATATCGATCGGATCCGGGTTTTCGGCGCGGGACTTGGGCTTTTCTGTCTTCTGTTCCAAAACAACAATCCTAAGAATGATCTCGCATGTAATCGACGCGACAATTTAAACATAAACTGTCGTCTGGGTTGCATTCTGCTTTTTTGTACAACCAAAACGTATAAATACGTCGCGTATGATATCTATTGCGAATGTAAAAAAAACCAAGCGACAACATGACGTTCTGCGCTTATCTTAAAAAGAATATTCTCTTATATATAATTGATGCAGGGGCATGCGGCATATATAACGCGTTTTATGCCGCAAAATTTCAGCCTGTCAGGCTGCAACCCTGCCAAGGAAAGGTAGATTCGTTTTGAAAGAGCCCGATATCCATATATCGACGACTGGTATTCATCCCAGCAAGGTATTTTCCTTCTGGCGGGATAAGTTATACCAATCAGGCGTCGGATCGGAAATGGATGCCCCTTGCCGGGAAACTTTCTCGGCCTCGCATGTGCAGTATGCGTTTGGCGGTTCACCCTTAAATATCTGGAAGGGATCGGGCTATCGGATCCGCAAAACACGCCGCGATTGCCTGAAAACATCCAGCCCCTATTACAGCCTTTGTTTAATGAGATCAGGCGATTTAATCTCGCAACAGTCTGGGAGAGAGGCTCTCATCCGCCCGGGTGACTGTGGGTTGAGATATGCAGATGAGCCGGGCTTTTTTCAGGCAACTCCCGGGGATGCTCTTACGCTTCGCATTCCTGAAAAAACGATAGAAAGATGGTTGCCGTCTCCCCGGGATGTCACGGCCATCTCCCTTACAAAACATTCTCGATGGGGCGGCGCGCTCGCGGCAACATTGGCGGCGCTCGATCCGGCATGCCTGGACCAACTCGCAGTTACGCCGCAGGCGATCACCGAGAGCATATGTTCTTTACTGGCGCTTGCCGTTGACCCTACCGATCCGGCTGTGGCGGGGCATCAGGCCTCGACGCTTCGCCGGTTTCGCCAAATGCTTCGCGACCGTTTTCATGAGCCTGACTTTTCTCCGGCCATTCTGGCAGAGGAGCAGGGTGTGTCGAGGCGAACCCTGCATTATGTTTTTGCGCACGCCGGAAGCAGCTTCGGAGCCGAACTTAAAACTTTGCGTATGGAGAGGGCGCGTCAGTTACTGGAAGCGCCGGGGTTCAAGAAAAAGCCCATTGCGGACATTGCCCGGCATGTTGGTTTTGTACATGCCAGCCATTTTGTCACAACCTTTCGTCGGTTCTACGGAATCACCCCCTCGGGCTACCAATCGATCAGAAGATCTTGATCGAATTTGTCGGGCTTGAGCATTTTGGTGTTCGTCTATAGTATCCGCTCATGACTTCTTCCATTCTCGTTTCCGGCGGTGCCGGGTATATCGGCAGCCACGCGGCTTATGGCTTGAAACAGGCGGGCTATACGCCTGTGGTTCTGGATAATCTTGCATCCGGTCATGCGTGGGCGGCTACGTTCGGGGCCTTTGAGCAGGGCGATATTGGCGATGCCGATTTCGTGCGCGCCGTTTGCGAAAAATATCAGCCGACCGCCGTGATGCATTTCGCGGCTTTTATCGAAGTCGGCGAGTCGGTCAAAAATCCGGCCAAGTATTTCGAAAACAACCGCGATAAGGCTTCGGTGTTTTTTAAGACGCTGAATGCATGCGGGGTTAAGAAAATCGTGTTTTCCAGCACCGCTGCTGTTTATGGCGAGGTCACCGGAAACGCTCCGATTTCCGAATTGCAGGCGACCAAACCGATCAATCCCTATGGCCAGTCCAAGCTCGAGGCCGAAGCCTTTTTGCGCATGCTGGATATCGACGGCATGCGGTCTGTCACCTTGCGTTATTTCAATGTCGCGGGCGCGGCTCCTGCCAAGGCGATGATCGGCGAGGCGCACACGCCGGAAACCCACCTGATCCCGCGCCTCATTTTGCCTTTGATCGATACGCCCGCGCCTCTTTTGCAGGCTTTGGGTTTGCAGGGAGGCTTTACCGTTTATGGCAACGATTATCCGACGCGGGATGGAACGGCCATACGCGACTATGTTCATGTGATGGATCTGGTCGATGCGCATATCCGCGCACTCAGCTACCTTATGAACGGGTGTGAGACTGCTCTTTTTAATCTGGGTAGCGGCAAAGGTTTTTCGGTGGAGGAAATCGTGGCGGCTACGCGGAAGGTTCTAGATTGCCCCACTTTCGCGCCCGGCCTCGCGCCGCGCCGCGAAGGTGACCCTGCCATCTTAATCGCCAGCAGCGAAAAAGCGGGCAAAGTTTTGGGCTGGAAACCGTCGCGTAGTTTGGCGGATATTATCGGCGACGCCGTGAACTGGCATCGTTCTCCGCGTTATCGCGCAGCGATGCAGATAAAGACCGAGAACGCAGCTTAAATAAATTTCTTATAAAGGTTGCGATATTTTTCGCCCATAACTTCGGCTGTGAATAAGGCCGAATGCTGATGAGCGGCTTCGGCCATTTTTCGGCGTTGCTCGAAGCTTAAACTCAGGAAACGAGTGAGGGCGGCGGCTAAATCCTCAGAACTGGATGTTCGGGCTACGAACCCTGTTTCGCCTTCGATGATAGCTTCTTCGGTGCCGCCTACAGGGGTAGTGACGATAGGAACTCCTGCCGCGAGAGATTCCAGAAACGAAATAGGCAGCGTTTCAAATTCGCTGCTGCTTATCAGGCAATCCAGACCCGGGATAACGGTGCGCGCGTCGCAATAGCCTAGAAGATCGATATATTTCTCCATATTCAATCGTGCCCGCTCGGCCTCGACTTCGGCAAGCAATAGACCGTCGCCAACCATTACGAGATGGGCATTAGGAAAAGAGCCGATAATTCTGGCAAAGGCATCAACCGTTCGCACAGGATTTTTTTGCGCCTCTAACCGTCCAACAAAACCGAACAGGATGCTGTTTTCATCCGCGCCTAGATGACGCCGGGCTTCTTCGCGAGAAACGGTAAAGTGCGGAGAGGTGCCGTTAGGGATCAAGAAAAGCTTGGATTTATTGATGCCAAGTTGTTCTCCGTGACGGAACTCGCCCAAGGAAACGCCGACAACGCAGGGGCCAAGCCAACTTAAGACGCGCTCAATCACCCCGTAAATCGGCGATTTGCCGAGCATCATGGAATAAAAAGCATGTGGTGTGTAGATAACGGTTCCGGGCAGGAAAAGACCCGCAAAACGAGAGAGTGCGCCCGCTTTGGAGCTATGACCGTGGATAATGTCGAATGGCCCGGCTTTGCGCAGTGTGAAGAACAAGCGATAGGCATCACGAATATCATGAAGCCCGACAGCCCGTTGCATCGGCAAGGTTATGCGTTTTATTTTGGGAAGAGCTTGCAGCGCGGCGACGACTTTGGCCTCGGCGCGGTCCGGCGCATAAATAACCGTCACCTCGTCACCCTGTTCAAGACCGTAACGTGCCAGATTGATAACAACCTGACTGCTGCCGCCGCCTGCGGATTCAATGATGTGACAGATACGCATAGATGCCTAATCTCGCAAATAGGTAGGGATTTAGATATATCGACAGGCGCATATCCTGCAAGTTAATCTTTGTTATTGTTAACCCTGGTGTGTTAAGAAAAACGACATTTATTCGCAAGCTTTCCGGATCGCGCCGGAAAAGAAAGGGCTGAACAGTGACTCAAAATCCGATTTCCGTTACAGGCGGCCCTTCGGCGAACAATGACGGAGGCGCCCGACGCTATCGTATGCAGGGCGTAGTCTTTGCTGCATTCGACAAGGTCTTGAGCTTCTTCATCGATGCGCGGGGCAGCGCGAAAATTCCTGAAAAGCCCAAAAATATTCTTGTCATCAATGCAGGACATCTGGGCGACATCGTGATCTCTACCGGGGTTCTGCCCGTGTTGAGGGATGCTTTCCCGGACGCCGAGATCGGGTTTCTGACCGTCACCTATTCCCGCGCGGTGGTGGAGGGGCATCCGTTGATCAAGCATGTGCATTTTCTGGATCATTGGCGTCTTGCGCGCACGAACGTTTCCCTTATTTCCAGAATGATCGCGTATTATACAAGCTGGCCGGCGCTGATACGGGAATTGCGGGCGGTAAAATATGATATGTCGCTTGATTTGCGCGCCTGGTTTCCGAATTACATTCCGCTTGTCTGGCTGGCGGGAATTCCGGTGCGTGCGGGATTCAATCGCGTCGGGTTTTCTCCCTTGCTGACACATGAACGTGCGTATGTTTATCGTTCCCGTCATGAACTGGATCAGCAACTCGAGATATTGCGTTGCATTAATCTTCCGGCTAAGAGCCTCGCGCTTGCAGCACCTGTTCTTGCGCCGATCACGGCTGAGGACAGGTCTTTTGTCGAAGGGGTCATCGGCAAAGGCGTGCGGTATCGCGTCCTGCATCCGACCGCGAGTACACCCGCCAGAGATTGGCCCGTCGAACGCTGGATAGAATTGGCGCGGCATCTTGTCGATGATGGCATTACGCCCGTGATTACCGGCGCGGGCCAACGGGATGCGGCGATAGCACAGGCGATTTGTGAAAACATACAGGGGGCCGTAAACAGCGTCGGGAAATTGTCGTGGCTGCAATTAATGGCGGCGCTGGAAGGCGCGGAAGTTGTCTATAGCGTCGAAACATCCGTCGGTCACATCGCGAGTGCGCTGGGCCGTCCGGTCGTTGCTATATACGGAGGTATGTCGGATGTCGTTCATTGGGCTCCTCTCGGCTCACGGATTGCCACGCATCCTATGCCCTGCGCCCCTTGCTATAATCAAAAGGGTTGTTCGCATCGCTCCTGCCTTGTCAGCTTAAGCGTTGCGGATGTTGAGGCAGTGGCGCGGAAATGATTATGCCGTGTGCGTGTAATGCTGCACATGCCACCAGCGCCATATAAGCAAAAAAGTGGCCGCAATAACCGCGCTATAGCCAATGCCGCTAAGGCCAAAGATCGGCACCAGCAACAAATTGCCGCCTAACGCGGGTATGAGGAACAGCAAATTGCCGAGCCAAATGGCGCGATCCTGATGACGGGCAAATAGAATATTGCTTTTCATATCGGCGTTGGAGCGCAGCCACGTGCCGAACAGCATCAGCAGAAACACAGGCGTTCCCACGACAAAAGCATGCCGCCCGAGAAGATAGCAAAGCGTCGGCACCGCGATGCCGAGGCATAGGGCGAGTGCTCCGGCACCTATATTGACCTGCCGTGTGGCGTGGCGGGCTTCCTTATGAAAATCGTCGTGAGCATTGTCGCGGTGATGCTGCACCATTTTGGGCGTGGCAAAGGCAGCTACGCCGCTTTGCATAAGGGTTAACATCGCATTGGTAAACGAAAAATAAAAAGTCAGCACACCGACATCTTCAAGCGTCAGATAATGTTCCACGACAAAGCGATCAACAAAAGAACCGCAGGTGATGCCCAGCATTCCCAGCCACACCAAAATAGTCGTTTTCATGCCGCGCGTGATCCATAACCAGTCGATGCGCTTCCGGCAGGCTTCCATCCACGGCATGCCGCGCCACAGCCACGCAGTCGCGATTAAGCCGAGCACATTGCCGATGATCCAGGCCATTAAAACGGTGTCTGCCGTGCGCAGGTCGGGATAGAATATGCATAAACCAACGACAGGAAACACCCAAAGGCCGGAACGGATAAAGAATAGCGCATTCGCCCTGAGTTGCTGATGAAGCGAGTTTTGGTTGTAATATATGACAGTGCCAATGCCCTCCAGAATGGTCAGGACAAAAACATAGATGAGCGTTTTGGCGGAAACTATATCTTGCGGGATCAAGAGAAACAGCAGGACGACAAAGAAAAAAAGAACATAATTCACGCCATAAAAAAGGATTTCGTCTCTTATTTTATGGCAAACTTCTATAGGCGATGCTCCGACTATATCCCGGTTGACGATATAGGCGAAGTTTTGCCCGAACAACACGGTCAGGATCGAAACCGCACCCAGCACAAGCCCGTACAACCCCATATCCGCTAATTTGAAATAGCGCCCCATATATAAGGTCAGCCCCATTTTGACTATCATCGTACCCAAGCGGAGCAGGGCATTCATGCCTTGGGCGGCCAAAGATTTTTTGGAGGCAGACATGCGGCGTCAGTTTTCTTTGTGGGGCAGAATTCTGGCAGGAACTCCGACGGCGCTGCATCTGGCGGGAACGTCTTTAAGGACAACGGAATTGGCCCCTATGGTCGCGCTATCGCCGATTGTTATGGGCCCAAGGATAACGGCACCTGCTGCAACACGCACATTGTCTCCGAGTTTGGGATAAGACTCCGAAGCAAAAGGAGCATCATAATGCATCCCAATCGTTACATTTTGTAAAATGCTGGCATTCGCGCCGATAATGGCCGATCCGATAACAATGCCCATAGGGTGAGGTATATAACAGCCGGGCCCAATGATCGCTTCCGGCGCCAGATCGCATGAATTAAGAAAAACGTTCAAACGCCATATAAGTGTTCCGATATGCCGCAGGATTCCCGGTTGCCGTCGGCACGCAGCCGACAGGCGATAAAGGAACAGGGCAAGAAAACCGGGCGTGATCCACAAATAAAGAAATGCCCACAAGACTCCTCTGTGACGAAGCTCGTGTCGTTGCAAGTCGGCACAGAGTGCGTCGCGCAGGGGGGCGATGTCTTTTCGCGATGCCGATTTGTCAGTCATAACTCACTGATCCGTTATTTTGAGGTGCATAGTAGCTCTTGGATTTATCGGGTGTCGAGGATCTTGTGCAGTCATAGTCATAGCATTGTATGTCGTATTTGCGCAAAAAATTCGATTTTACCACTGGTTTTTACGTACCGTAATCAAAGCTCAGGCGGAATAGAGAAAGTTCAGTAGTGTGTCGCCGATATAATCTTGTTCAAACTTATAGGCGTTTTCACGCGCATAAGCTCGCCACGGAGTCAGCATAGACGGATCGCTGATGAGGGTTTCCAGCGCCGTTTGCCAGGCCAAGGCATCGCCGGGGGGCACAAGCAACCCGTTCTTGCGATGTTCGACAAGTTCGGGAATACCGGCCTTGTCGCTGCCCATGACCGGTAGGCCAAGACTAAGGGCATGAATGATGACTCCGGGCGAATTTTCCGCCCATACAGAGGGCACGCACAGGATATCGCTGTTAATCATGTAATTGCTGATTTCCTGCTGATTGATGAAACCGGTGAAGTTGCACCACGGTTTTTTCCCGTATTTGTCGTGCAATTCGGCTTCCTGCGGCCCTGATCCGATGACGGTCACCGTGAAAGGATATTTGACGGCGAGGTTGTCGGCTGCTGCCAGAAGAAGGTCGATACCCTTGTTGGGCTGCAACCGACCCACATAAAGAATGCGCAGTCGCTCGGATTCCGTGCGGGCAATCGTCGCGGAGGGATAGCGGTTCGCATTCAGGATCGCCGCGTTCGGCCAGTACTTGATAGGAAAATGCCGGGAGATCGTTTCCAGATTGGCGCGGGAAGGGGAGATGAAATCAAGCATCCGTATTTTTTTGAGACATTTAAGTTTATAGGCCGACGAAATCCGGCAGAGGCCACATTTCGTTTCGCAACTGCGCCCCTTCCTGAACATGCTCATGCGGAAACAGGCGAGGGAAAGATCGTGGAGAAAATAAGCCGTCTCCGCGCCGCTTTTGGCTATGTCACGCAGGATATTATAACCCAACCCTTGCAGCACATGAATGTGGATGTAATCAGGTTTGAATACCTCAATGATTTTTGCCGCGACTTTGCGGTTGCGGGGATCAAAGTGGTCTTGCAGGTGCCATAATGGCTTTTGCCACCATTTGGCGGTGGCATAATAATAGTGCGGATATTGGCGCGGCATCCATACACGCCATATTTTCATGCCTTCGAAGTCTTGATCCGCGCAAACTTCTTCCGGCGTTTTGGCCGTGGTCAATACTCCCACTTCCGCTCCTTGTTTGACCAGCCATTGGGCCAGATTATAGGCACTCAGCTCGGCCCCGCCGTGCACATCGGGCGGGAACAGGGATGAAATGACAAGGAAGCGTTGATTCCTTACGGATGCATGTTTAGAGTGGCTATCATTGGGCTGCGTTGGTTCAGTCAATTTGGCCCTCGATCAAAAATGGTCGGGTGTGGGTGCATATTGTGGTGAACACTTTTGTAACTGTCCTTGGTAAATCAAGCAAAGATATTCGTTATGAACATTCCTCTTAAGCAAAACAGCTTGCAGCAGAGTCGGATCGCCAAGGCTGTGGCGGCCGCCGCGATTCTAGGCGTCTTTTTTGCCGTTTTCGGAGGGCCGGAGCATTACTTTCTGGCGAAGACGCATCTTTTGTTTATCAATAATGTGCCCGGCGTCGCTGCCTTTGTTTTGTTTGGAGGTTATTATCTGCAGGCTATGAAGAGGCGGGAAGTCAGCAAGTTTATGTTGTTCCTTCTTCTGATCGTCGTTTTTTATGCTGTTTATGGCTTGGGGATGAGCGTCAAATTTATCCAAGCCTCTATGGGATTTTATATTTGGAGTTACTTTCTGCTCGGCGTTCTTGTCGCCGTGTATGGCAAGGAAGATAAGCTGTTCAAGCTGATGCCCGTTATTTGGGTTATCAGCGTATTCGGAGTCATTCTGAATTATTTTTGGGAATATCCCTGGATTGGGGAAAATATTGTGGTCGCTGGGACGACAATGCAGGCGGCGGTTAGTTGGGCTGCCGAGGGCGGTATCGAGCGGTTGCCGGGTTTCAGTCGCGCGAGTTATGCCGTGGCGGCCCACATCTTGTTGTGTTGTTCCTACATGATGATTTCAAAAAGATATCCGGCTTTCCTGAAGCCGATTGTCTTTGGTCTTTCCTGTCTGGCCATTTTTCTGACAACCAGCAAAACCGAACTTGGTTTGCTTGTCGCTCTGCCTTTCCCTCTTTTCACCTATTGGGGATTGAAACGGTTATGGCCGGAGGGACGAGCGGCCTTTCATTATGCCCGTTTGGTCGTGGCATTTATGGTGTGTTTGGTCGTCTTTATGCCGCTCACACTCAGCACGCATCAACAGACGACGAAGTCGACGGGGGCTCTTTTTGGATTTATTACCGGAGATACTGTTATTCAACGCATGACGCAAATGTGGCCGCAAGCGTTCGATATAGTCGAGAAAAACGGAAACCCTGTCTTTGGCCGTGGCATCGGCGGGATCGGCACAGGGTTGGGGATGCTTGATCCGAGACCGGAAACGGTCAATTCGGCGGATAATCTTTTTGTCTATGTGTATGTTGAAGGCGGAGCCTTTCTTGCCATTCCTCTCTTCCTCTCGTTCTTCATCGGTCTTGGCGATGTGTATCGAAAGAATGTCGAATATTTTGAGGCGCTGTGGGTCATCACCTGCGCCGTACTCGGCGTTGCCATGATGGCGTCAGCCGTCGAGGAATCGGTCGTAGCGATATTTATGGGGATCATTGTTGCCAGAGGCTATATCCCTCTCAGGCAGCCGGAGGCATCGACGACTGCGTGAAGATCAGGGCGCGGCTGTGCTGAAAGTCTTTACGATCGATAACGCTGTTTTGGGCGAGCTCAGATTATACATAAGCCCAAAACTGGATTCAGGGGCTGTTTTCTCGGGCTCGTCGAGAAGCTCATAAAGATCCACTTCTTCAAGCTTCATGTCTTTTTGGCCTTTAAGATAGCTCAGCGTATCGCTCAGGCTTTTATAGCCCTTTTGGGTATCGGCATCGTCTTCCCTATTGCCATATGACTTGTCATAAATTTCGGAGGCGTTGACTTCGGTAAAGCGGACGGGCTTGCCATAGCTGGACAGCTTCTGAAACAGGTCAAAGCGCGGGGTTTCCTTGCTCCACGCCTTATACGGACTGTCTCCGCTGAAAACATAATAGTGATAGCCCAGAATTTCATAATTCACGCCGTGGGATTGCATGTAAT
>JBAVWC010000382.1:0-1806 GCA_049697595.1 Alphaproteobacteria bacterium | reverse complement strand
CCGCTTGCACTCCCCGTTCGGACTCGGTATCCAGCGCGCTCATGGCTTCGTCCAGTACCAGGATGGGCGCATTGCGCAGCACCGCCCGGGCAATGGCAATGCGCTGCCTCTGGCCGCCCGAAAGCATGACGCCCTTTTCACCGATCATGGCTTCGAAACCGTTTGCTTTCTCCATGATGAAATCATAGGCATAGGCGTTGCGCGCGGCGGCAATGATTTCCTCTTTCGTTGCGCCGGGCCGCCCCAGTTCAATGTTTCGCCGAATGGTTTCGTTAAACAAAATGACCTCTTGCGAAACCACCGCGATTTGATTGCGCAAATCGCGCGTGGAAAGCTCCCGGATATCCACGCCACCGATGCCGATCACGCCTTCTTTCGGGTCGTAAAACCGTAGCAGCAAATTCGCCAGGGTGGTCTTGCCGGAACCGCTCGCGCCCACCAACGCTACCAGTCGTCCGGATTTGACGGTGAGATTAATATTTCGCAATACCGGTTTCTCGCCGTAATTAAAACTGACATTTTCAAAGACAATGTCGGCGTTATGAGCATTGAGAGGCTTGGGCTTCGCCGGTTCGGGGACGGTATTCGCCGTGGCCAGAAGTTCAAACACGCGTTCCGTGGCCGCGCGACCCTGCGTAAGTTGGTTGTACAAATTATTCAGGTTCTTGATCGGCGCATAAATCAGGAAAATGCCGCCAATCAAGGTAATGAAATTCGTCGCCGGCTGGGGCTGGTGAATCACATAAGCCACCAGCAGCGCCACCCCGCACGAGCCAAAAAATTCGATGAGCGGTCCGGGGATGTTGCTGGCCCGGATGATGCGCATATACTGGCTCACATAACCGCGCGCGGTGTTATGAAATTCTGCGGTGACAATGTCTTCGAGGTTATAGGCTTTGACGATGCGATGGCCGGTAAACGCTTCCGTCATGGTTTGCGTCAAATTGGCCGACTGATTCTGCATCTCCTTGCTCGAGCGGCGGATTTTGCGATTAAAAATTCTGATTGGAATCAGGCAGGCCGGCAGCACGACAATGGCAATGAGGGTATATTCAGTTTGTGTTATCAGCAGAAGACCGAGCATGCTGATCAACGTAACCGGATCGCGGAAAACCACGGCGGTGGCGTTGCTCAAAATCGTTTGCAGCTGCCACGTGTCGGCCATCACGCGTGAGATCAGCTGGCCGGAAGAATTCTGATTGTAAAAGCTGGCGGACAAATCGAGCAAATGGCGGAAAAGCCGCGTGCGCAAATCCGCGATCGAGCGGCTGGCCACCCATTGGAGAAAATACGCGTTCAGGAAGCTGAACAGTCCCCGCAAAAACATGATGAACGGGATGGCGGCCACCAACGCCACGATTTCCCAGCGATGCGCCGCCACGTGGGTCTGCATATCCGTGCGCATATTCGTAAACCATGTCTGCAAAGATTCGCCCAATGGCCCCAGCACGTTAAGTTTGCTGAGCGGCGACTGCGCGGTATTGTTATTTACGGCTGACGGAAAAGCCGCGCCATAAACGAAGACAATCGTCCCCAGCAACAGCATCGGTATTAAACCACTAATGATGCCCGCTACCACGCCCATGAATAATCGCAACCGGTAGGCTTTGGCCAAATCCCATATTTTTCTAATGAAATCAAGCATGAATCTATTCCGAATAATGCCGTTGCCACCCCATCAAGGCGAGCTTTAATCCACATTCCGGCTAGGCGTTTTTTATGTTCACCTTTAATACACAATCCAAAACCTGTTCCGGCGAAATCGCCGCCATGCAGTGAGTCCGGCTATGGCAAACGGCGGAATGG
>JBAVWC010000381.1:0-2657 GCA_049697595.1 Alphaproteobacteria bacterium | reverse complement strand
CCGGCTATCCAAGGCTCGAAAACAACGCCGCATCATTTGTCCCGGTGCGACGCCATTCTCATAAGGCAAAAAACGTTTGAGAAATTCGACCTTTTCCTCGGCTATCAGCGCAATATCTTCCCAATCGTCGCCGCCGCACATAACCCCAATGAATGCCGCAAAAACAATCTCCTCCAACGGGTAGGTTATCATCCCCAAAATCCGGTAATCGACAAGCCCGTTGCACCATTCCAAAAAACTCATCTTCAGAGCCTCCTTCGTTGTTGGAGACTCTCAGAATCACACCTCTCGTAAAACTTACGTTAATAATTTATGATTTTGCCCTGGCTCTTCCTCCTAGGCGCAAAGGCATATCTGGTCTAAAATCTCCGTCTCTGGCCCCTTGCCGCACAGGTGATCTCATGTCTGCCGATAACACCCCCGCCCAGATTGATAGCAATCCATTCGATTGGGCCGATCCGTTTTTGCTCGATCAGGAATTGACGAATGATGAGCGTATGGCGCGCGACTCCGCGCACGAATTTTGCCACGGCAAGCTCATGCCGCGTGTACGCGACGGGTTCCGTAACGAGACTTTTGACTCCGCCATTATGACCGAAATGGGCAAGATGGGTTTTCTCGGCATCACGCTGCCCGAGGCCTATGGCGGCGCTGGCATGAATTATACGTCCTACGGCCTTGTGGCGCGCGAGGTCGAGCGCATCGATTCCGGTTATCGTTCGGCGATGAGCGTGCAGAATTCTCTGGTGATGCATCCGATCTTTGCTTACGGCACCGAAGAGCAGCGCAAAAAATATCTTCCCAAGCTGGCGCGCGGCGAACTTATCGGCTGCTTCGGCCTCACCGAACCGGATTTCGGTTCCGATCCGGGCAATATGCTGACTCGCGCGGATAAGGTAACAGGCGGATATAAACTCAACGGCGCAAAAACTTGGATCACGAATTCACCGATAGCCGATCTGGCCGTCGTGTGGGCGAAACTGGACGGGGCTATTCGCGGCTTCATCGTGGAACGCGGATCGGCGGGATTTTCCACGCCAAAGATCGAGGGTAAATTCTCCCTCCGCGCCAGCGTGACCGGAGAAATTACGCTCGAAGATTGTTTTGTGCCAGAGAGCGGGTTGCTCCCGAATGCGCGCGGGCTTTCAGGCCCCTTTGGTTGTCTGAATCTGGCGCGCTTTGGCATTGTCTGGGGAGTCATCGGCGCGGCAGAGTTCTGCTGGCATGCGGCGCGCCAATATACGCTGGACAGAAAACAGTTTGGCCGCCCGCTGGCCGCCAACCAACTCATTCAGAAAAAACTTGCCGATATGCAGACGGAGATCACGCTGGGCCTGACAGGCGCTTTGCGTTTGGGCCGCTTGATGGAGGCGGGCAAAGCCGCGCCTCCTGCCATCTCGCTGATGAAACGCAACAATTGCGGCAAAGCGCTCGACATCGCCCGCGTCGCCCGCGACATGCACGGCGCGAACGGTGTGTCGGATGAATATGGAGTCATCCGGCATGTGCTGAATCTGGAGTCGGTTAACACGTATGAGGGAACGAACGACGTGCATGCCCTCATCCTGGGCCGCGCCCAAACGGGAATTCAGGCGTTTAGCTGAATCTGGTTCTTAATTTTTGCGATCCACAACAAACCGCGCGACATCTTCCAGATGTTTGGCGCGTTCACCGAACACCGATAAATGCTGGATCGCTTGTTCGGACAACAGCTTTGCCTGATTGCGCGCGCGGTCGGGGCCCAGAATGGTCACGAAGGTCGCCTTGCCCGCCTGAGCATCGCGACCAACAGGCTTGCCTGTTTCGGCTTCGGTTCCTTCGGCATCCAGCAAATCGTCAATGATCTGGAAAGCGAGGCCGAGATCATGTGCATAAGCGCGCAGCGCGTTATGATGCTGCTGCGAAGCCTTACCCAGAATAGCGCCCGCTTCGGTCGAAACCGCAATCAGCTCGCCGGTCTTCATGCGTTGCAGACGCGTAATCGCGCCGATGTCGAGCGATGTGGTTTCGGCGATCAGGTCGAGCATTTGCCCGCCCACCATACCGTGCACGCCCGAAGCCTTGGCCAAAGCCGCGACCAGCTTGCAACGCACTTGCGGATCTTCATGCGTACGCGGATCGGCGAGAATTTCAAACGCGATCGTCAGCAACGCATCGCCCGCGAGAATAGCGGTCGCTTCGTCGAATTGCTTATGCACCGTCGGCGTGCCACGGCGCAGGTCGGAATTATCCATCGCGGGCAAATCGTCATGCACCAGCGAATAACAATGCACGCATTCGACAGCGGCGGCAGCGCGCAAGGCGCATTCATCGCCGACGCCGAAAATACGCGCCGAACTCATCACCAAAAACGGGCGCAACCGCTTGCCGCCGTTCAACGCGCCATAGCGCATAGCTTCCAGCAGCTTGCTTTCAGGATAATCGGACTTGGGCAGAATGCGTTCCAGCGCATCGCCAACGGCGGTGGCGGCTTCGGACATCGCTGCGGAAAGATTAGGGCTTACGGAGGGCATGGGACCAGAGGGGGTTGGAGGTTAGAGCGAATTCCCTCTCCCATAGGGAGAGGGTGGATCGCGCCACTTGGCGCGAGACGGGTGAGGGGTTAGAATGTCGGTTATTGAAGCCACATTCCAGCATAATATTCAACACCATAACCC
>JBAVWC010000380.1:0-7441 GCA_049697595.1 Alphaproteobacteria bacterium | reverse complement strand
GGCGTTAAGGGAGGTGTGCCAGTAATGTTTTGTCAAACCACCGAAGCGGGTGGTTCGTCAAAACAACTGGTGAGGGCGCTGCCCATCAACCCGCGCCGTAGGCGAAAAGAAAAGAGAAACCTGTCCGAACTGATGTTCTTCCGCTGCACACCGGAGGATCGTATGACGATCACAAAAAACGCAGCCAATGTCGGGTTGGAACTATCGTCTTACATGCGGGTGCAAAGCACGGGCAAGCCTGTCATGAAAGCCCATCGCCGTATCCGCGCCGATTGGCAAGAACTCCAGCGTTGCATGGGCGTCATCAACAAGGCGGGGAACGTCGTCAATCAGCTTGTCTTGCTTATCCGCAGGGTCGGCGGCAACCCAGCCGCCGCTAACGAAGCCCTGATCGAACTCTGCAAGGCCGCAGGCGCAATTATGGCGGCTTTGGGGAAAGGGTAATTGTCTCACCTGCTTAAAGCCCCAGTTCGCTATGTGACCCAAGCCTGACAAGTTCAAGGCTGTTGTTGAGTTTGCGATATATCAAGATCAAATCCGGACGGATATGGCAATCACGGTGATCGCTCCAATCCCCCACCAAGGCATGATCGTGATTACGAGGAGGCAAAGCCGTGTCTTTAGCCAGCGCGTTGACGACTTCCATAAGCAAGGCGTCCAGCTTCCGAGCATGCAGCCCTGATTTTTCGCGCCGGTAATCCCGTTTGAAATTTCTGGTGTAATTAATCGTCCGCATTCAGGCTCGCGATCAAAGAGGAAGCTTTGCCGACCTTGATGACTTCCCCTCGCCGCGCCGCCTTAATGGCTTTTATGGTTTCTGCATTGGGGATGAGCGGCTCAAAAGGTAAGGCTTTTTCAGCAGCCACTCTCTTGAGCATCAATCGCACAGCATCGGACACAGTAAGCCCTATGGCCGCCAGCACTGCGGAAGCCTCCGCCTTGGTCGCCCCATCAATCCGGGCGCGTACAACTGAATCATCGGTCATTTTTGTGTCCTCCAAATGTAGCTACATTGTAGCTTAATTGAGCCTTCGATACAAGGCCGAGAATTTCTTCACATCCGAGTTTCAATCAACAGGCCAAGGGGTCTGTTTTTCTTTGATTTTTCTTCCCTGAGCGGAAAAGGAGGTGCCTATGGCTGTCATTATTAAAGGCCAGTCGATTAAATGCTCCCAATCATCCCGCGACCATTATCTGCGCGGGGCGGAAAACGAGCGTATCACCGTGCGCGAAGTTCTGGGCTTTGCGACCAAAAATCCGGATGAAGCCCTGCGGATGATCGAGATGTCAGCCAAGGGTACCAAATGCAAGAAGCCCCTCTATAGCGCGAAAATAAACCCCGAAACCGACCGTATCTGGAACAAGGATGAAATCCGCGCCGCCGTTGATTTGCTGGAAGAAAATTTCGGCCTGAAAGGTCATCCGCGCGTCGTTGTGGAACACAAAAAGAAGGGCAGGATTCATTATCACGTTCTATGGAGCCGTTTTCATCCAGACGGCGGCGCAGCCAAAAATATGGGCAATGACTACGCAGCGCACCAGAAGACCCAACGCCAGATCGAGAAAACCTTCAAGCTGCGCCCGATGATGGCGAAAGGCCGCGACTTCAAGAAATCAGAGGTCGAATGGGCAAAACGCTACGGCTTCGACATTTTCAAGCTGCGCGAACAAATCACAGCCGATTTTAACAAGGGCAAAAGCGGTCAGGAATTTGTGGCCGCGCTGAAAGACCAAGGCGTCATCCTGTGCCGGGGCGACAAAAGCCAGTTTGTCATCATCCTGCCCTGGGGTCAGCACAAGGCGCTGTCCAGCATGATTCACGGCAGACCGACCAAGGCCGTTCTGCGCCGATCATTCGCCGACATCGACATATCCAAGCTGCCGACAGTCGCCGAGGGCAAGGCTCAGGTCAAAGCCACGTTGCCAAAAACGAGCCGCAAGTCGCGCGGCGGCACATATATAAAGAGTGTGCCTCAAACAGCGGCATATCGCGCCGCCGGACGCCTCATCGCGTCACGCCAGACCAAGCCGCTTTCAACACCGACAACGGCTGCGGCGTTGACGACAGAAAGCACAAGCCCGGCACCGCAACGCGCAACATCCCAGCAAGGACAGAATGCAGGGGAACAGAATTTTACATCCAGCCCCGAAAGCATGGGCGGCGGGGAAGCTTCATCAGGCCGCGCCGAAGCTGCCTATAAAGAGGAATTTGATAGGTGGTCAGGCATGATCGACGAGATAGCTTCCAATCCCGGCCTGTCCAAAGAACAGCGCGCCGCCGCCATCGCATCGTTACGGCAGCGACAAAAAGCCGCCGCGAATGGTGTGCGTAAGCGGGTTAGCGATGAAGAAAAAGCCACAGCAAGGGCGGCGCGTCGTGCTAGACGGGTTTTCTCTGGACATTCGGAACCCCCACTCCAACGGTAGATGTAGAAATCTGCCGTCGCCTCTCTTTTCCGGGGAGAAGAAAAGGCCGAAGATTGATTTCGCGTGAAGGCCTTATTGAACTCGGCTCACCACTCACTATCATTTTTCTTGAGAAGGGATTTAGCAGATGCGTCTGGTTTGTCCTGCTGTCTTTTTGCCGTCTGGACAACTTCTGTTTTCTGAAGGCGGGCAACCAATGTCCCAGCATCTGAAGGCAACGGCTTATCAGTGGGAGCGCCGATGATCCGCGCCTTGGCAAGTTTAGGCTCAACTTCAAAAACTTCGATTACACCTACATCTTCTTCCTCACGGCCTATAACTTCTTTGGTGTAGCTGTCGGTGATCTCTTTGCCTAAAGCTACGACCCGGTAGCGTTGCCCGACTTGCACCGTTTTTCCACCCTGACCGAGATAGAATACGCCATTGGCGATATGCTCGATGCGTATGGGGAAAAGGGCATCCAGTACGCTATGAGCAACATCTCCGGCGGTGTTATCAGCAATAGTTTCAATTTTTGCTCCTAATGATTCAGTCGGAGCCCATGTGTCTGCCAGACTAATTCTTCCTGTGGCCGTTTCGATGACGCGCAAGCTAACTCTGATCGAGGTTGTGGTTTGCCCTGTCACGGTCTTACCGATAGCCCGCATATAAACGGCGGGGGTTTTAACGGAAACATCATCAACAATGCCAGCAATGATGTAATCCGCTCCAAGCTTATTACCCAATCGGGCAGCTTCTTCTTTTTTAACACCGTCCTCTTTCAGAAAACTAAGTTCGGAATCTTGTTCTCCTGAAAAGTCACGATCAAGGACGGCTAATTTCGAGGACTGCGTAAGCTGGTTGATTAAATCAGAGCGGAAGGCAGTTTCAAAACCACGGAAGTTCTGGTCGTCCTTAGCCAAACGCAAGGGCAACACGGCAACTTTGCGGCGCTGATTTTCTAAGGCGGCATTATAAACAGACACTTCGGCCAAAATAGTGACATGCCAACCATCATCTTTCTTGCCGGAACTAACAACCTGATAGCGATTGACGACGCCGGATGTCTGGGCGCTTGCGTTCACAGTCGTTTTATTGGCAGAAAAATCCAGATTTACGATTTGGGCAGAATTGCTGATAGACGCCATTTGACTTTGTTGTGTTCCATCAATGGCAGCAACGCCAGAGGTGGCTTGAGAATTACCATTTAAATCATTCGTTGCCACCACAGCGGCACCTCCCGCTGATATATGTTCTGCCGAGGCTCCGACAATAGCGGATTGCGAGGTTAAAGCTGCGGTAGCTGTTTCATGCGTCGATTCTGTCACGACTTTGTGGGCGATAGCAACGCCATTAATCTTGGCTACAGCAGACTGAAGCGCTTGCGTTACAGCGTCTTCATAAGTGGGGGCAATCCCATCAGAGGTTATCTTCTGATAGCTTATTGTTTGCGCCCCGGCACCACTAGCTAAGACAAGAGCAACAACCATGCTTACGATAAAAGCCGATTTTTTCCAGTAGGACAACATGCTTGCACTCCTTAATAGTGACATCTTATGGCTTGCGTGGGGGGAAGATTAGCGCATTCCCTTGGCATTCAACTGATCACCAATTGTTTTGGCAGCTTCGGCTGCCGCCAGATTCAAAGCGTTGTTTGTGGCGACCTTCTGATCGGGGCCAAGCCCGGCGTACTGAACAGGGCCGACAGAGGCAACAATACGTGGAAGCCTTCCTGTAAGATCCATTATCTGTGAGCGCACGGAGACAAAGACGCGCTTGTTGCCAGTAACTGGATCAACATCAGGAACCCCAACGTCCAGAATTCCAAAAGCAAACGAACTGATTTCACATTGCTTGGCTGCCGCAAAGACCTTGCCGCGCACATCCCGCGAAAGTTCATCTGACTTGGAATACCCAGCGTTAATTGTTCTAGGGTCAGGGCCGCCACATTGATTAACAATATCGCTGTAATCAAAAACCTGAAAATTTTTGGACGTTAAAACCTCTGACATGGATGTATTAAGGTTGTCTGGCGATGTAACTCGGTAGCTTACTTCATCCGCCTTGCGTAGAGTATTTCCTCCCGTTGTAGAAATCTGGGTGCTTTCCGTATTTTCTGCATATTTTGCCGTGCCCCCAGATATGCCCTGCGCTTGTGTCGCATTGGTAGAAGACTGGCCGTTTTTCATTTCGGTATGACGCGCATCAAAAGATTTAGAACTATCCGCCTCTCTCGCTACAAAAAGATAGGAAACGGTTGTGCTTTTTCCGGTAGATATTGTGGTATTGTTGATCATCCCCTGATCGTTCAGCAGCGCTTCCAATTTCGCATCGTTGATCGAAGCGCGAATAATAATGTGATAAGATTGGGTGTCTTTATTGAATCCTTCATCAAGGATCACAGAATCAATCACATATTGGTCAATCTGGCCATAAACATCTGGAGAGATTTTTCGGAAGAGGGCATATTTTGCGGACGCAAAACTGGAAGCATAGCGATCAATCGCGGCTTTCTCGGCTTCAATCACAGCCTTCTGGTGAGTTTCTGGATCGGGATTGCTGGAGAAAACCCCGGACTCATAGGGAACTTCTCCGCGTCCTTCCATTTGTACTTCTGCCAAAGCATTCTTTGAATAAGCAAAGGATGCCAGC
Source organism: Alphaproteobacteria bacterium (assembly GCA_049697595.1). Lineage (GTDB taxonomy): Bacteria > Pseudomonadota > Alphaproteobacteria > UBA9219 > UBA9219 > CAIXLI01. The sequence continues at coordinate 2,383 of JBAVWC010000380.1, read as the reverse complement.
GCAATTAGGGTGGTCATTAAAGCTGTAGTCTTTTTCATATTCATTCCCTGATTCAGTTTCTATTTGCAACGAGACAAAGCCTGTGCCGCATCCTCAATCTGTGACGATGTGACGCTATCATTTCCCCATTTATCAAGCCAATCGCTATCCGACGACGAGAATTGTTTTGTTAGCCCGTCCATGAAGGACAAGATTGATTCCTGATAAGCAGCCCAATCATCGGTCTTCAAAACGGTCTTAGGAACGGTTTTTGATACGGCAAACTTGAAGTCTCCATCGAGATAGGGGGCATCCATTAAAGGCTGGCTGATGTTCACCTTCATATAATTGGCATAAGCGAAGCCGGTTTCCAGCGTGTTCTCGTCCACAGGAACTTTCTTAAAGCCATGAACGGTGATTGTGATGCGGAAATCCGACTTTGGCAGCGTTAGGTTGTAAACATTTGCGTTTGCAAATTTGATTGCCATTTGGTTCCCGATAGCCTGCCCAATAACATGGGGAAGAATAGGAATGGAGGCGTTTTTCATAAGGGAGGTTTCAAAGGCAGTGGCTATAAAATCCTTGGCTCTTTCAGGTGACGCCTCCTCAAGCGAAGCCATCATATCAAGTGCTTTCGGCTCGAAGCTAACGTCAACCACTTGCGCGTAAGCTCCATATGAGCGTCTGATACGCGCCGTTTGGAGGGTTCTAACAAAAGTATCCAAGATGCTGTTCTGCGGGTCGAGATACATTTTCCGAAAGGCATTCTGTTTATCGATTTGCGTCGGCGCATTAGGGGATACATCATGCCGCTGCATTCCAAACGGATAGGCAGCAATAATTGTCTTGGTATGAAAATCAAACACCAGCGCTTCAGCGCGGAGATCATAGGTAACTTTGTATTTGCTCCCTATCTGTTCTTTCGCCACATTCTCCCACGTCACAACGAATGCGAGGGAAAGGGAGTCTCCTTTATCGGAGTTCCCCAAATCATGGTTCAGGGTAAATCCGTCGAATTGTAGTCCAGCAAGATGCTGGTTAAGCGCATTGTCCAAAATGTCAGGGTCTTTTCCCCCAGGCTCTTTCATATCCATAAAAGCCTGTGTGTTTGGAAAGGCTACTTTAGAATCCTTGCTTTCCCCGCTAAGCGCCACGCCTGCATAATGCAGCACGAGATTTTCTTGCGCCGAAACAGAAAAAGGGAACATCAGGACAATCAAGACCACGATGAACGCGCAGACTGTCGAAGATGTTCCCTTCATTTTACTGCTTTCTTACTGCAAAGCAGCTTATAGCTTGCCAATCTTCGAGGACAGGTCACCCGTATCAACATTCTGGGTGTGTGCGAAGGCCACAAATTTTTTGGTCACCGAACCCCATTGTGAAACCAAGTCCGGTAGTTGCGTCGTCACGTTCGCAATATTGGGAACATCAGTAACCCATCCGTTTGAAGCCAAGGACATGGGATTGCTCTTGATGGCGCCAACACCAGCCTGCGCTTTCTTTACCCACGCAGCATACTTCCCCGGCAATGTCGCCGCATTAAGGGTTCCCGCAACGTAAAAAGGAACAGCCTTTGCCAGTTTAGCTTTTGCGTCGGCATCTAGAGCGGTGTTTTGTGCCATCTTTTCGCTAATTGCTTTCTCTGTATCATCGGAAGTTTGCATATCACGTGCAACTTGATCCCAGCTGTTGATGTTTCCCTTGGAATAATCATCCGCCAGCTTCTCCGCCGCATCAGCCTGATCTTTCAGGCCAAGTGCTTCCGCGCTGACAGATTCAGCCATGCACATAGCGTGAAATGAATTGGCGAAAGTCTTTGAAATCCCAGTGAGATCAGCAGACAGGTTTGCAGATTGATCTTGCTGACCTGAGCCTGAAGGAGCCGTTCCGCCTACACTCGGAAGCCCAGCGCTACTCCCAATGCTATCCATAAGCCCAGCTTGGGCAGGAACCGCCGAAGCAGCACCCAACAAAATAAAAGCAATCGCGCCTGTACGAATTACATCAACTTTCCGCATGTAAGAATCTCCTTGTGTGGGGTGGTTGTGAGTAGTTGATCGGTTAGCAACTTTAAGAGGCATTGTCATGTTCCAAATACTTAACAGTCATGACCTTTTTTTGCATAGCGCCCACATCAACGACTATATGACGGGGAACTCTGCATGCTTCGCCGTTTAGACGAAGCCTGCCTTTCTAGCTGATTATATTGAAAACATAAAGCCCCACTTTATGGCCGAATTTGCAGGGTCAGTATCTTATCTCAGGCCATGAATGGCCAGAAATTCAGAATCTTATTGGGTCTTAGGGTTAAAGCCTTGCGTCGCCGCTGCGGTATGACACAGGAGCAATTGGCCGAAAAGATCAACAAAAGCACGGTAACCGTCTCAAATATCGAGTGCGG
>JBAVWC010000379.1:0-20048 GCA_049697595.1 Alphaproteobacteria bacterium | reverse complement strand
CCATAACGCCGCCAAAGACCCACGCCAACCCCGCCCGCCGCCAACCCGTGGCGCGGCGCAGATAATGGACCGAAGAAGAAAGAAAAGAATGGAGGGATGCAAAAGTCATACGTAACAAATCGCATTCGCGGAAGGGCTCGTCAAACTGAAAAAGAGAGGATGAACTATTCCGCCGCCGCTGCGGGATCGGCGATCCGGCGGGGGGTGCGGATGCGCAGGAGGTTGACGCGGCTTTGATCCATTTCCAGGATTTCAAAGCTCAGGCCGGATTCGGCGGGGAAACTTTCCCCGACATGCGGCACGCGCCCCGCCATATGCGTGACATAGCCGCCCAGCGTATCGACATCCTCGCCCTCCAGAGGGGGGAGGTGAATGTCGGTCTGGTGTTCAAATGCCTCGATCGTCAAGCGCGCATCGACCAGCAAGGTGCCGTCGGCGCGCGCGATAATCGGCGGCGCGCTGGGCGCGTCGTGTTCGTCTTCGATTTCGCCGACGATTTCTTCAACCAGATTTTCAATCGTCACCAGCCCGTCGATACCGCCGAACTCATCGATGACCACGGCCATATGCTGCCGCGTTTGCCGCATTTGCAGCAAAAGCTTCGAGGCCGGCATCGAAGGTGCCACATACAGAACCGGGCGCAAAATATCGGGCAGAGAACAAGGCTTCTGCTGCATCAGGCAGGGGATGATGTCCTTGACATGCACCATGCCGATAACATCGTCCAAAGTGCCGCGATAAACGGGCAGACGGCTAAAACCGTGCGCCGACATTTCCTCGACCACTTCCTTGACGGCATCGACCACATCCACCGCAACGATATCGGCGCGTGGAACCATACAATCGCTCACGCGGCACTGGCGCAATTTAATGATGTTGGCGAGCAACATTCGTTCGGCGGGCGATATGCCGGATTCGGACAAAGGTTCTTCAATCAGCTCCTCGACCACTTCGCGCAAAGCTTCGGCATCGGCGGGAGGGCTGATAAGGTGGATCAATTGATGCCACAGGTTCAGCCAAAACCGTCGCGGCTCTTCGGCAGGTGCCGGGGCAAAGGTAGCCGGGATAGAGGGCAGCGGAGGTTGCGGAGGGTCAGCCGCCTCTTTGGGCGATTGCTGGCGCGTGGTGCCGCCGGAGCCCGGATTGGTCATAGGGGCAACTGGCATTACGCTATTCCTCGTGCCGGTAACGACATATTGTGAATTGCAAAAACGATGTAGTTCATCTCAAGGGTCATTTTCCCGTGGGGCGTTTTTTATCGCCGACCGAAGGCGCGTAAGGATCAGGCAAATCGAGCGCCTTCATAATCCTTATTTCCAGTTTTTCCATCAAGTCTGCCTCGTCATCATGCTCATGATTATACCCGAAAAGATGTAAAAGACCATGAATGATGAGATGGGTGGTGTGATTTATCAACAGCTTGTGGTCTGATTTTGCTTCACACACAATATATTGATATGCGAGGGCGATATCGCCTATCTCGGTAACACCCCCGTGTTTGCCTAATTTGGGTAATTCAGCGGGCAAAAACTGCGGAAACGACAAAACATTGGTCGGTTTATTGATGCCGCGAAAATCGTGATTGAGCTGCCGCACTTTAGCGTTCCCGGTCAGCAAAACGGTCGCGGTAAAGGGAAAGGCGAATTTTTTGGGCAAATGGGCGGCTGTTACCTGTGCCGCCTGCTGCAACCGCGCGCGCAGACGCGGAATACGCCGCCACGAGGCGACTTCTATCTGGAAATCAAGCAAGGCTGTTGGGTCCGGCATAGGCACAACAACATGCCGTGTTGCAGTGCATTCGTAAAGGACAAAAAAGAACCCGCCTCCTGTTTCAAAGAGGCGGGTTCTATGGAAAGAGTATCTGGTTTCTTTTAGGACTGTGGACCAGGCATAGGAAACGCATCCAGATTGGGCGGTCTGGGGAGCAAAGTCGAATGATGAACCGCCGGAGTATGATCAGTCAGCTCCTTACGGGCTTTGGCAAATCCCTTGGTGACCAGCGCTACATTAGGGGCGCGGTGATTGTCTGCCTCGGTAAGCGCAACATGTGCATAGCCGCCCTCTTCAACCAATACTTTTACCGCCCAAACAATATCGGGCTCTCTTGGTGCTTTTGCTGGCAAACTACGTTGAGAGTCCTGGCTTGTCTGCGGTGCTTTGTTCGAGCGGAACATCGCTGCCTTCGCCGTTTTAATGAGATCCACAACTGCGGTCGTTAGCGTTGTAGCCCATACTGGTGGTTCTGGCGGCTTGGGCAAGTCGCATTGGGTTGGATCATAGGTCAACACTACTTTCGATCCGAGCCCTTGACGGGTCGTCGCCATTTCCACCTGTGATGCAGTGGCGTTATGCATTTCATCCAAAATAATGAAGGCGCCGTTGAAAGTGCGTCCGCGCATAAAAGCCAAGGGACATATTTCTACGATTGGCAGCTCGTCTACGGGAGGAGGATCTAAAAGATCCTTTCTCCCCAGATCAGCGAAAGCATCATAAAGCGGTCGTAGATAAGGCTCTACTTTTTCCTTCATATCGCCGGGTAAGTAACCAAGCTTTTCACCCGCTTCTACCGCCGGACGCGCGAGAACTATTCTGGTTACCTCTCCTGCATCAAGCGCCTTAATGGCGCGTTCGACGGCAACATAAGTCTTGCCGCTACCTGCAGGGCCCATGACGACAGTGGCGGCGGAGGCATCAATGGTGTTGGCTAACTCTTGTTGACCGGGGGTAAATATAACCCGGCGGCGCGTTGGCTCACGACGGGCATCGGACTGTGGAGCAGGGGCTCTGTTGGCAGGAGGGGTACGATTTTGTTTATCACGGTGCGCACTTGCGCCTCTGTCCTTACCGCGCTGGGTCATATTCTTCTCCACAAAATTGTTAAGCTGAAATAAAATTTATCGGCAGATAACTACGCTATATGCAGTGTTCAAGCAAAAGGATTCTCACGTGTTTTCGCAAGTTTCGGTGTTAACCAATGTTGCAGCGCCGCAAGATGGGGGGTTGGCGCATATGCTCGGCCATTTCTTCCCGGTCCAGATGCGCCTGGTCCGCTTCCCGCCGAATTCTCGGTTTGGCGGTTTTGTGTTGGGTCAGGTCTTTGACCCCTGATTTGAAGGCATCGCTCAGGCTTTTCCCGATCGCGCCGCCGATCAACTCGACATTTTCCGTGGTGAGGCGCAGGGGGATAAGCGAAGCATCATGCTCGCTGATAGGAACCGGGATATAGAGTTCGTTATCCTCGCCGGTGAACAAAACAAGCCTACCCTTATGCGGTTTGGCAACGACAGGCGAGCGAGGGAGGGGGTAGCCCGGATGATGCAGCATAAAAACAAGGCTTTCACTGCGTTCGCGCTGGCTGCTGATTTGATCCTGCGTCGTGATAACGGCGCAGTCTGTGGTGCGAAAAGCTTCGATCAGTTTGGACAAAAGGGGTCGGTTGATTTGCTGCGAGCCGCTGACTTTTGTTTTGGCCATAGCATAGGCCAGACGGTTCATTTCTTCGCGGAATTCACGCTGGCAGAACACGGATCGCGCACTTTCCTCCGGTAAGTCCTTATGGACGCGAATAACGGCCGATCTTGCGACTTGCTTGTACGAAGCCCCTGTTGGCAGCATTTGACTATCCTGTTCCAGTTAATGTGCAACGCAGCCAAAACCTACAACAAAGATTTCTTAGAAATCCACCACTAACAATCCTTTCAGACTGTTTTGCCGGGCTTCGGTGATTTTAACCATAATTTCCTGACCGCTGAGGCGGTCTTTGGCAACCGCAGGGGTATCGATATAGGTCGATTGCATGAAGGGGCTGCGTCCGTGGACTTGGCCTTCATGCCGCCCGTCATCGTCGAAAAGAACCGGTAGTGTTTGGCCGACAAGGCTTTGATTGAATGAAACTTGTTGCTCGCGCAGGAGGGATTGAAGTTCCTGCAGCCGTGCATCTTGAATTTTTTCGGCGATTTGATTGGTCATCGCGGCGGCGGGCGTTCCCGGACGGCGGCTGTATTTAAACGAATAGGCCTGCGCAAAGCCGATATCGCGCACCAATTGCATCGTCGCGGCGAAATCCGCGTCACTTTCGCCCGGAAAGCCGATAATGAAATCGGAAGACAAGGCGATATCCGGACGCACCGCGCGCAACTGGTCGATGATGCGGCGGTAATCGTCGGCGGTGTGTTTGCGGTTCATCGCTTCCAGTACGGCGTCCGATCCGCTTTGCGCCGGCAGATGCAGGAACGGCATCAGTTGCGGAATGTCGCGGTGGGCTGCGATCAGCGTGTCGTCCATATCGCGCGGATGCGAGGTCATGTAGCGCAGGCGTTTCAAATTTGGAATTTCGGCGAGACGATAGAACAGGCGGCCCAATCCCCAGACTTCGTTGTTTTCGTCCCTGCCGTGGAAGGCGTTGACGTTTTGGCCCAGCAGATTGATCTCGCGCGCGCCGCCCGCGACCAAACGTTCGGCTTCGGCGATAATGGCTTTGACCGAACGCGAATATTCAGCGCCGCGCGTATAGGGCACGACGCAGAAGGTGCAGAATTTGTCGCAGCCTTCCTGCACAGATAAAAACGCGCTGACGCCGCTGGTAAGCTGGTCGGGCAGGAAATCGAATTTCGGTTCGGTGGGGAATTCGGTGTTGAGAACGCCACCGGTCTCGCGCGTGACGCGGGCGATCATTTCCGGCAATTGATGATAGGTCTGCGGCCCGAACACCATATCGACATAAGGCGCGCGGCGTTGAATTTCGGCGCCTTCCGCTTGCGCCACGCATCCGGCGACGGCGACGATCATGCGTTCGCCCTTGGCGGCTTTTTCGCTTTGCATCGCGCGCACGCGACCCAGTTCCGAAAACAGTTTCTCCGTCGCCTTCTCGCGGATATGGCAGGTATTGAAAATAACCAGATCCGCGCCTTCGGCGTCATCGCTCGGCGTATAGCCTAAGGGCGCCACGACATCGGCCATTCGGCTCGAGTCATAGACATTCATCTGGCAGCCCCAGGTTTTGATATGTAGTTTTTTGCTCATGTTCTTTTATTCTTTTGCCGATAATAACGGCTCTTGCGCCGCCGCGCGGCCCATCAAAGACTGTTCAATGCCACGGGCGACTATGTTTTGGCAAGTAGCCGCTAACAGTTTGCGGTTCATGCCCTCGGTTATGGTTAAAGGCGGGTGGAAAATAACATCCACGGTGAAATGCCCTCGTTTGAAGACATTCCATAAATGCCTCGGCATCGTCATATCCCCATACCACGCATAGAGGGGGCGTTGCTCGCGCAGCAGGGGAAAACCGTCAAGTTTGGTGCAGGTCACCGAGATCGGCTGCACCGTGATCGTCATATGATGCGCGGATTCTTCAATGATGCCGAACAGGCTGCTTTTAAAGGGCAGGGCGGTGAACCCCTCCGACGAGGTGCCTTCGGGAAACAGGATCAGATTTTGTCGTTTGGCGAGATGCTCTTGCATTTGCGTGCGTTGCGCGGCGGCGCGGGTCGAGCGGCGTTCGATAAAAATCGTGTTCTGCACGCGCGACATAAAGCCGAACAAAGGCCAACTCGCGACTTCGGATTTGGCGACAAAGGCCGCAGGCAGCAGAGAACCTAAAACCGGAATATCGAGATACGACGTATGATTGGAGACAAACAAAACCGGAGATGCCGTCGAAATCGTGCCGGTCACGCAGAGCCTTATGCCGAATAGGCGCAACAGCAAGCGATGAAAATGCTGGGGAAGATCAAAAGGCCGTTCTGGAAACAGGCGCTTATAAAGCAGCACGACCGGGATCAGGAAAAAGATCATCCCCAGAAAGGCTGTCACTTTCACAATGCCGCGCATAACCGCGATGATGTCCACATCCTTTTTCATGCGCGGTTTGTGGCATAAATGAAGGGTTTAATCCACCGGCAAAGCGATCTCGGGATTAGCGCCGAGGTTGTAATGTTTTTGGTAGCGGCGGGTCATCAGATCGGTTTTGACGATGATGCAGATGTCGGTGGTGTTGAATTGGTGATCGACTACCGCCCCGTCGCCGACAAAGCCGCCGACGCGGATATAGCCCTTGATTAGTGGCGGCAGGCTGTTGCTGCCACCGCGCGGGTCGAGCTTCAATTCTTCGAATGCGGTATTGGGGTCGAAAGCCTCGCGCGGCAGGATTTTCATATCGACATAGAGTTCCGGCAAAGCCTTGGCGCGCAAGGCGGGCGGGGCGAGGTGGTGGTGGTAAAGATAGGACAGGGGGATTTTCAACGCCTGCGGGTCGGTGCCGGGCAGGCTGGCGCAGCCGAACATCAGCGCGATATTGTGGCGGGCGATGTAAAGGCCCAGACCGCGCCACAGCAATTGCATGACGGGCCCGGTGCGATATTCGCGGTGAATGCAAGAACGGCCCAGTTCCAGAATTTCGCCGGGATAGGCCAGCAGGCGCGAGATGTCGTATTCCGTGGCTGAATAAAAACCACCGGATTTTTCGGCGGCCTCGCGGCGGATAAGGCGATAGGTGCCGACAATTGGGTTCTTGTTCTTGCGCGTGTGATCGATCAGGAGAAGGTGGTCGCAGAATTCGTCATGCGCGTCGAAATCACGCTTCAATGACAGCATTTCCGGCGTCGGTTTCGCGCCCATTTCTTCGTAAAAAACCTGATAACGCAGGTCTTGCGCGTCATCGATGTCTTTGGCTGTTGTCGCGAGCCTGACTTCCAGGCCGCCCAGACGCAATTCGGGGTCTTTTTTCTCCGTGATCGTGTGCAATGCCGCGGTCATGGATTCTCCCTATAAGGGGTTCAGATGCGTTCGAATCAATACGTGGTGTGTATATCAGAAGCTTTCAACCATTTCCACAAAAACGCCACAATTCAAAAAAAGAACGGGCACCCGAAGGCGCCCGTGGAGGAATGTAGAATTATCGTTTGATTTCAGGCGGTTGTGGTGCGCCTATTTTCTTTGCTCGACCGGGATGAAGTGGCGTTCGGTAGCGCCCGTATAAAGCTGGCGCGGGCGGCCGATTTTTTGTTCCGACTCGCTGAACTGTTCCTGCCACTGGGCGACCCACCCTGCGGTGCGGGCAAGCGCGAACAGAACCGTGAACATGCTCATCGGGAAGCCCATCGCGCGCAGAATAATGCCGGAATAGAAATCGACATTGGGATACAGTTTCTTCTGGATGAAATAATCGTCCTGCAACGCGATGCGTTCCAATTCCATCGCCGTGTCCAGAAGCGGGTCGTTCTTGATGCCCAATTCGGCCAAAACTTCGCGGCAGGTTTCCTGCATCACTTTGGCGCGCGGGTCGTAGTTCTTGTAGACGCGGTGGCCGAAACCCATCAGGCGGAAACTGTCGGTCTTGTCTTTGGAGCGCCGGATGATTTCGGGGATCTTGTCCTTGCTGCCGATCTGCATCAGCATTTTCAACACGGCCTCGTTCGCGCCGCCATGCGCAGGGCCCCACAGCGAAGTGATGCCCGCCGCGATACAAGCGAACGGGTTCGCGCCCGACGAGCTGGCGAGGCGAACGGTCGAAGTCGAAGCGTTCTGTTCGTGATCGGCATGCAGGATAAAAATCTTGTCCATCGCGCGCGCCAGAACGGGATTGATCTTGTAAGGTTCGGCGGGAACGGAAAAACACATGTAAAGGAAGTTTTCCGCATAAGACAAGCTGTTCTGCGGATACACGAAAGGTTGACCCTGCGAATATTTGAACGCCATAGCCGCCAGCGTCGGCATCTTGGCGATCAAACGGTGACAGGCGATTTCGCGTTGCTTCTCGTCGTGAATATCGGTCGAGTCGTGATAGAAGGCCGACAAAGCGCCGACCACGCCGCACATAATCGCCATAGGATGCGCGTCGCGGCGGAAGCCGTTGAAGAAATTGCTGAGCTGCTCATGCACCATCGTGTGATAGGTGATGTGCTTGATCCAATCTTCTTTTTGCGCGGCATCGGGCAACTCGCCGAATTGCAGCAGATAGGCGACTTCCAGAAAATCGCTGTTGTCGGCGAGCTCGTCGATCGGATAGCCGCGATGCAGCAGAATGCCCTTGTCGCCGTCGATGAAGGTGATCTTGGACTCGCACGAGCTGGTCGAGGTGAAACCCGGATCATGCGTAAAAAATCCGGTGTCGTTGTATAATTTGCGAATGTCGATAACGCTGGGGCCCGTCGTGCCGTCCAGCACCGGAAGCTTCCAGCTTTTGCCGGTGGTGTCATCGGTCAGGGTCATCGTGTGTTTAGGGGCGTCGGTCATGATTTGCCTCGCGTGAAAGGGAGTTCGTCTTCGCTTATGCAGCGTAGATATTAAAATCAGCTTAAGGCAAGCACAACCAGAGAGTTAGTGGGTATGCCGGGTTACACAAAACGCCCCGAGCCTTGCGGAATAGGGGGTTAACCGCCGCTTTGACGAAGTTTTGCAGAATGGTCGTGGGAAGGGCCTGTTTCATCGGTTGTTGAAAATCCTGCCGCCCGGACATCCGCGCCTACTTTATCGGCGAATTTCTTGAAATTGTCGGCGAAAAGCGCGGCGACTTTTTCGGCTTGCGCGTCATAGGCTGCTTTATCGGCCCACATCAGGCGCGGATTGAGGATGTCGGAAGGAACACCTGCGCAGCTTTGCGGGATCATCAGGCCGAAAGCGGCATCGGGTACGAACGAGCCTTTGGCTAATTCTCCCGATAAAGCGGCACGCAACAAGGCGCGCGTTATATTGATCGGCATGCGCTGACCCACGCCCGACGCTCCGCCGCTCCAGCCGGTATTGACCAGCCAGCAATCGACTTTCTGTTCGGCGATTTTCTTGCCCAGCAAATTGGCATAGGTTTCCGGCGAGCGCGGCAAGAACGGCGCGCCGAAGCATGCCGAGAAAACCGCCTGAGGTTCCGTCACGCCGCGTTCCGTTCCGGCGACGCGCGCGGTGTAGCCTGACAGGAAATGATACATCGCCTGCGCCGTCGATAATTTGCTGATCGGCGGCAAAACGCCGTAAGCATCGCAGGTCAGCATCACGACATTGCGCGGCAAGCCGCCGATGCCGGTGGCGCTGGCATTGGGAATGAAATCGATTGGGTAGCAGGAACGGCTGTTTTCCGCGAGCGACGCATCGTCGAAATCGACGGCACGCGTCACGGGATCGGTGACGACATTTTCCAAAATCGTGCCGAAGCGGCGCGAGGCCGCGTAAATCTCCGGCTCCATCTTCGCGCTTAAACGAATGACTTTGGCGTAGCAGCCGCCTTCGAAATTGAAAACGCTGTTATCCGCCCAGCCATGTTCGTCGTCGCCGATCAATGTGCGCGAGGCGTCGGCGGAAAGCGTGGTTTTTCCGGTGCCCGACAGGCCAAAGAAAATCGCGACATCTTTGTCGGGCCCGATATTGGCCGACGCATGCATCGGCAAAACGCCCTTGGCCGGCATCATATAATTCATGATCGAGAAAATGCTCTTCTTCGCTTCGCCCGCATAGGCGGTGCCACCGATCAGAACCAGTTTCTGCGTAAAATTCAGAATGACGAAAACATCGCTGTTGGTTCCGTCGCGCGCCGGGTCGGCGCGGAAATCCGGCACATGCAAAACGGTAAAGGCGGGGTTATGTTCTGTTGCAGCAGCTGTCGGGCGAATGAACATGTTGCGCACGAACAAATTCTGCCACGCTTTCGTGCCGATGACGCGGATCGGCATCCGGTAAGCAGGGTCGGCTCCGGCGAAAAGGTCTTGCGTGAAAACATCGCGTCCTTTTAGCCATTCGCTAATGCGGGCTTTCAAAGCATCGAACTGTGCTGTGGTAAAGGGGCGGTTGACGGTGCCCCAATCGATCGTGCTTTCCGTCTCGGCATCGCGCACGATGAATTTGTCGTTGGGCGAACGCCCCGTATGCGCTCCCGTCCGCGCCACAAGCGCGCCGTCTGCCGTTAAGGCGGCTTCGCCCCGTTGCAGGGATTTTTCATAAAGGGCAGGGGGCGTTAAATTGACATGAACTTCACCTAGGCCGGAAAGGCCAAGTTGGGCCAAATGCTGTTGTACATCGTTCATAACGCACCCATTTCAATGGTTTAGAGCAGCATCTATACCACAGCGGCTCAAAGCTTCAAACGATTCTCATATAGAAGTTTTCACCAAAAAGTCCTAATCTTGCCGCCAGAACAACATGATAATGGTCTAAAGTTTCTCGAAACCGATCAAAAGGAACACACCGCGATGCAGCAAAATATCGTTCTCGTCGATGATGACCGTAATATCCTGACCTCCGTGCAAATGGCGCTGGAGGCGGAAGGGTTCGCGGTACGCACTTATCCCGATGGCGATGAAGCCTTGCGCGGGCTGATGCAGACTCCGGCGGATCTCGCGGTTCTCGATATCAAAATGCCGCGCCTGAACGGTATGGAATTGCTGCAACGCCTGCGCCAATCCGACACGATGTCGCACATGCCGATTATTTTCCTGACGTCCAAAGACGAAGAAATGGACGAAATTATGGGCCTGCGCATGGGGGCCGACGATTATATCAAAAAGCCGTTCTCGCAGCGCCTGCTGGTCGAACGCATCCGTTCTCTGTTGCGCCGCGAGCAGGCGCGTCAGCAACCCGCGAACAACGATCCCAATTCCATTCTGGTGCGCGGCGATATGACTCTGGACGGCGCGCGGCATGTTTGCGCGTGGAAGGGCCAGCATATCGAACTGACCGTCACCGAATTTTTGCTCGTCAAAGCATTGGCGCAACGTCCGGGGCATGTTAAAAACCGCGATCAACTGATGGATGCCGCCTATGGCGAGGCGATCTATGTCGATGACCGCACGATCGACAGCCACATCAAGCGCCTGCGTAAAAAGTTCAAAGACATCGATCCCGAATTCTCGCAAATCGAAACGCTCTACGGCGTCGGGTATCGGTACAAGGAATAAGCATTGTCAGACGCGGTTTCGGAAAACGCTTCTCCTAATCTCGTCGATACGGCGCGTCCCGCGCGGGCGGTGTCGCCGCTTTTGCTGCGCATTCTGGCCGTTAATATTATGGCGCTCGCCATTCTGGTCGGCGGCTTGCTTTATTTGGGCAATTATCAGGATCACATCATCGAAACCGAATTGGATGCGATGCTGTCGCAGGCGCGCATCGTTGCCAGCGCCGTTACCGAAAATGCCGTCGTTATCGACGAGAACGAACAAAATATCCTTTCGCCGCTTCTCGCGCGCATGATGGTGCGGCGTCTCGCCGAAACGACGGAAACCAGAATGCGGCTGTTCGCCGCTTCCGACATGCTGCTTGCTGACAGCCGTTATCTTCTTACCGACAAAGCCGGGAACAAGGCGCAGACTGAAGATTCAGTGGGGGGCAATGATGTTCCTTCCGGCCGGGGCATGCGAGCGATTGCCAGTGTATTCGATTTATTCGACATGATCCACGAACGGCATGTCTATCCGCCTTACAGCGAAGAAGTCGTGCAGCGCGCAGGGCACTACGACGTTACCACCCGCGCCTTGCGCGGCGAAAAATCGACGCAGGTATGGAGCTTGCCCAAAGGCGGCTTGATTTTGGCTGTCGCCGTTCCGGTCGAACATTCGCATCATATATTGGGCGCGGTGATGATGACGCGCTCGGACGCGTCGATCGATCGCGCCATTTACGCGGTGCGCATCAATATCTTGCAAGTGTTCTTTATCACGCTTTGCATCACTATTTTGCTGTCGCTCTATCTGGCGCGCGCGATTGCCCGCCCGCTTCGGCAACTCGCGCAAGCGGCGGAAGTCTTGCGGCGCGGGCAATCCACGCATCCGGGTGCCACAGGTATAGCCAATCTTTTGCGTGACGAAGCCATTCCCGATATGACGGCGCGGCATGATGAAATTGGCGATTTGTCAGGCGCTTTGCGCGATCTGACATCGGCTCTGGCGCGGCGCGTCGGCGATATTGAAAACTTCGCCGCCGATGTCGCGCATGAACTCAAGAATCCGCTGACATCGTTGCGCAGCGCTGTCGAAACCGTCGAGCGCGTGCAAGACTCGGAGGCGCGGCAGAAATTGATGTTGATTATCCGCGACGATGTCGATCGCATGACGCGCCTGATCACCGATATTTCCAGCGCCTCGCGCCTCGATGCCGAATTGGGCCGCGCCGAACTGGACCCTATAGATGTAGGAGTCAGGCTGACGCAGCTTGAAGATTATTACCGTATCAACAGCACGAAAGAAGGCGCGCCGTTGCGCATGCTCCTGCAACCGCTGCCGGGGCCTTTGCGCGTTATGGGCGTCAAGGGGCGTATCGTGCAGGTGTTTCAGAATTTGCTCGATAACGCGCTGTCTTTTTCGCCGCCTGACAAGCCGGTGGTGGTTTCCGCCGCGCGCGCCGGACGTTTCATTCAGGTTATCGTCGAAGACAGCGGCCCCGGCATTCCCGAAAACAAACTCGACGCGATTTTCGACCGTTTCTATAGCGAACGCCCCAAAACGGAAAAATTCGGCATGCATTCCGGCTTGGGCCTCAGCATCTCCAAACAAATCGTCGAAGCCCACCGTGGCCGCATCTGGGCCGAAAACCGCAAAGACGCCGAAGGGCTTATTATCGGCGCGAGGTTTGTGGTGCAGTTACCGGGGATGCCGGAATGACAAAGGCGCAAGCTTAATTAATCCGTCTTTGATTTGTTCCGTACGATAGCGGCCAAACTGTCCGCTTTAGCCAACAGATCAATAACCTCCTGCTTAATCAGTTGAAGTTTTTGGTATTCACCTAAGTGCTGGGGAATCACATCTTTCGAGCAATATTTTGTGATGTAGTTATTAATTGTGTGTTCTTTCTTCAATCTATCTTCGTCTGTTGTCTTCAATCCCTTTAGATAGGACAGCCAGTCCTTGTTTCCTTTTTTGGAATTACACGGCTTACAGCAAGGTAGTAGGTTTCCTATTCGGTGACCATAACCACTAAACACCTTGTTTTTTACTGTGCCGTGAATGTGATCCCACGTTTCTGCTGCCTGTCCACAGTATGCACAAGTTAGTTCGTCATCAGGATTTTGTCCCAGCAACTCAAGAGCTGCGCGTATCTTGTTAACATCAAAGGGATCGTTTGGTGCAACCGCTGCTGCGAAGGCATGATTGATGGTTGTCGTTCGACTGGCAATAATCGAATAAGGTTTTAAATGGCGTTTGATGTCGCTGAATCGCATTACAGATTACCAGCGAATAACCGCAGCGCCCCACGTGAAGCCGCCGCCCATTGCGTCGAGCAAAACGATCTGCCCGCGTTTGATGCGTCCGTCATGCGCGGCTGTGGCAAGCGCCAGAGGGATCGATGCCGCCGATGTATTGGCGTGGGTGGCGACGGTGGAGACGACGCGATCTGCGGACAGGCCGAGTTTTTTGCCGGTGCCGTCGATGATGCGTTGATTGGCTTGATGCGGCACCAGCCAATCGATTTCTTCGGCCTTAAATCCCGTCGCGGCCAAAGCTTCGTCCACGACGTCAGACAAATTGGTTACGGCGTGGCGGAAAACTTCCTGTCCGTTCATGCGCACGAAACCCGTGTCGTCGGTTTGCAATAAATTGTAATGACGACCGTCCGAATGCAAATGGGTCGAAAGAATGCCGGTGTCGGCGTTCGTGCCGTTGCCTTCGACAGCACCCAGTACAACCGCACCCGCGCCGTCGCCGAACAAAACGCTCGTCGTGCGGTCCTGCCAGTCGAGGAGGCGGGAAAAAACCTCGGCCCCGATAACAATCGCGCGTTTTGCCTGGCCCAGACGAATAAAATTATCGGCGACCGTCAGGGCATAAACAAAGCCCGAACAAACCGCCTGCACATCGAAAGCAAAGCCGTGCTCCATGCCCAGATTAGCCTGAACTTTGACGGCGCTCGCGGGAAAGGTATGATCCGGCGTGGTCGTCGCCAATACGATAAGGTCGATGTCGCTCGCGGTCAGTTTGGCGTCGGCTAAAGCCGCGCGCGCCGCCGCTGTTGCCATATCCGAAGTCTTTTCACCCTCGGATGCTATATGGCGTTGCCTGATGCCGGTTCGGCGTTCGATCCATTCGCTTGTGCTTTCGATCTTGCGCGCTTTGATCAGCTCTTCATTGGTAAAAACCTGTGCGGGCAGATAGGAGCCGCACCCAAGAACGGAAGAACGTATCATTGGGACACATCAGCCGACGGTTCAGCCGCGACGTTGTTCAGGCCATATTGCACAGCCATTTCTTCGGCAATGCGTTCGTTGAATCCGCGCGCGACCAGATCGTGCGCGACGCCGATTGCATTGGCGAAACCTTCGGCATCGGTGCCACCGTGGCTTTTGACGCAAACGCCCTGCAAACCCAAAAACATCGCGCCGTTATAGCGGCGCGGATCGACGCGCGCCTTTAAACGCTTGAAAGCGCCGCGCGACAGCAAATAGCCGAATTTCGCAATCGGCGACGACGCAAAAGCGTGACGCAGGAAATGCGAGAACAAATGTGCCGTTCCCTCAATCGCTTTCAACGCGATATTGCCGCTGAACCCGTCGGTGACGACGACATCGACGGTTCCCGCCGTAATGTCGTTGCCTTCGACGAAACCGTACAGACGCCCCGGAATAGGCCTATCGCGCAGGATCGAAGCGGCGATGCGAACCTCGTCATGTCCTTTGAGTTCCTCGGTACCGATATTCAAAAGACCGATTGTCGGATTGCTGCGCCCCAAAACGGTGCGGCAGAAAATCGCGCCCATCAAAGCAAACTGCACCAAATTCTCGGCATCGCATTCGATATTCGCGCCGAGGTCGAGCATCACCACTTCGCCCGTCTGCGTCGGCAGCATCGTCGCAATCGCAGGACGGTCGACGCCGGGCAGGGTTCTTAAAACAAATTTGGCCATTGCCATTAAAGCGCCGGTGTTGCCTGCGGAAACAATGCTGCTGGCTTCGTCGTCGGACACGGCGTTGATCGCCAGCCGCATGCTCGACTGACGCCCCTGCCGCAAAGCCAGCGACGGTTTCATGTCCGTCGAGATGACGTCCGGCGTGTGACGCAATTCGCTGCATGCACGCAATTGGGGGTGTTTGGCGAGCAAGGGCGCGACTTTCGCCTCGTCGCCGAAAAAGATGAATTTGATATCGGGATAACGCTCGCGCGCCAAAGCGGCGCCGTGAACGACGATAGCAGGGGCCCCGTCACCCCCCATAGCATCCAAAGCGATGCAGTTTTTATTCGCGGATTTCGGGGGGACGCTGGATGTCATAAAGTTCCCGCAACTTGTGAACCGCGAGGACACACGCTCGGATTTTACGCGGTCTTCGACTTGATAACGGCGCGGCCGTCGTAATGACCGCAGGCATCACAAACATGATGTGGAAGCTTGGGCTCGCCGCAATTCGGGCATTCGACCGAATTCGTGGCCGACAGGGCATGATGCGAACGGCGCATGTTGCGCACAGATTTCGAGGTCTTCTTTTTGGGAACAGCCATAGTCTTATACTCTCAACGAAAATCAAATAATAAAGCGCGTCCCGATACAGTCGGGCAACGCGCGACGGCACCTACTTAAAGCCTTTTTTTACCAGATGCAAGCCGCAAAGAGAGGAAAAGGCCTATTCTTCTGTTTTATCTTGCTTTTTCTGCTCTTTCACCGCCTTAGCCAGCCCGGCAAAGGGTTGCGGTTTCTCGATTTTAGCGCCGAATTCCACCGCGACCAGCGGAACGCTCGCTTTGCGCGGGTAGGGGTCGAAATTGACCCCCAGATGCTGAGCGACCATTTCGCCGAGGTCAATTTTGCCGCCGGAATAAACGTCGCATTCGTCTTCCATATCGTCGGCATAGGGCGAGCCCGCGCCTTCCTGATGATGTTCGGCGGGAATGAAATTGGTTGTCACATCGACATCGATATGAGTTGTCATCGGCTCCAGCGTCACGACGCAGCGCTGAACGATATCGGCTTTTATCTTGCCGGTTACGGTCACGATTTGCTGCATTTTTGGCTGCACCGCCAATTGCGCTTTCAAAGACCGTATCTCGATCAGATCGAACCGTTTGGCCAAAGCGGCCCGTTCGGCGGGCTTGGCTTCCAGATTTTCTTCCGTGCCGGCGGGAGGAATGCGCGCCGCGACGATCACGCGCGAAAATTCAGGAACAACTTCAACCATTTTGCGCCACCGAAGGAAAAGACATCTCTCCGCTCAACAAATCATCCGTTTTCTGCGCCGCGAGCGCTGCATGGGCGCTGCGTATATAAGCCGTCAGCCGTTGCACATCGTCGGGCGCGGCGGGGGTGGCTCCATAGATATTGCGGCGCAGGGCGTCGGCGAGCGTTTCGTCTGTTTTCGCCAGCGCCTCTTCATAAACTTTGGCCCTGCCGTAAAAAGCCGACAGCAAAGGCTTCATCTTTTTAGAGATTCGGATATCGCTAACGCCCAGTTCGCGCAGATTTTTGTCCATATCCGCGAACAGGATGTCGAACAGTTGCTGAGTCTCTTTGGGGTGTGCTTGCAGCCTTTGGATGACGAGAAGGACATGCGCGATCAAAAGGTCGAAACGCCCGTCAACCGTATCCGGCGCATGAAGATCGGCATAGAAAAAGGGTTGCCGCGCCTGCGCCACGCAGACCCCATAAAGGGCCGCGATCTCGGGGCTGGCGATAGGCCGAACCAAAAAATTCATCAATCGTCGCAGCATGACACTTGACCGTGTAAGGGTTTTGTGAGGGTATGAGGGCAAGTATAGAGGCTAGATCTTCTTTCCGCATGAAAAAAACGCATCTCACCCTTTTATGTGCCGCTGCCCTGCTTGGGGCTTGCACGCCGACTGTCGCTAATCGCGGTAATATCCTCGATCTGGAGACGCTTGCCCAAATCAAGCCCGGCATCACGACGCGCGAAGAAGTCGCGACCAAGCTAGGCACGCCGACCTCGGTCAGCACGTTTGACGAGAAAATCTGGTATTATGTCGGGCGCGAGACGGTTCAATATTCGTTCCTCACCCCCGATGTCGTGAAACAGCAAGCGGTGGAAATCGATTTCAACGATCAGGGCATCGTCACTGCCGCCAAAAACCTCGATTTGTCGCAGGCGGGCGAAGTTGCCACGGTCGAGCGTTCGACGCCGACCTATGGGCAGCAAAACACCTTTATCCGTGAGTTGCTCGGCGATCTCAGCCACCCGATGCCGAGTATGGGGAATCAGGACCCGAATCATACCGGACAGTAAGGCTCTTAATCGTGAAACTTCTGTTCGTGAATTTATCGGCGTTGAAATTCACGGTACAGACGCCTGATCACGCGCCTTTGGGCGGTTCGGAATCTTCTTTGTGTTATCTGGCGCGGGCTTTGGCACAGCGCGGGCATGAGGTTTCAGTTATAGCCAATTTGCCCGAAGGCCAAAGCGGGGTCATCGAAAACATCAATCACTATCCGGTGGCAACCCTTAAAGACCCCGCCTTTTTCGCGACGGAAAAATTCGGCGCGATTATCGTTTGCAACGCTCCCGCCGCTTGTGTGCCGCTCAAGGCTTTGTCGCCGACATCGCGCATCGTTTTTTGGGCGCATGCGCTTCCCGATCAACCGGCGATGCAGGCTTTGGCGCAAGCAACAACGAAAGACGCGATTGACGCCACGATTTTCGTTTCCAAGTGGCAGCGTTTGGAGGTTGAGCGTTTTTTTGGCGCGTTCCGCAGCGCCTCGGTTATCGGCAACGGCATCTCTCCCGCCTTTGAAAATATGTTCGCGTCGCCCGACGACCTGCTTCGCGCCAAACAGAACCGCGCAGCCTATACAACAACGCCCTATCGCGGATTATCGGTTCTGTTGCGGGCGATGCAGGGATTCGACCGCGCCACGAAACTCGACATTTTTTCCTCGATGCGCGTTTATCAAGCGGGCGATGATGATTATGCCCCGTTGTTTGCGGAGGCCGCGCAAAACCCGGCGATAGCCAGCCACGGCTCCGTCACGCAACGCGAACTGGCGCAGCATTTGCGCAGTTGCGCGTTTCTCTTTTACCCCTGCATTTATCCGGAAACTTTCTGCATCACGGCGGCGGAAGCAATGGCGGCTGGAATGAAAATAGTCTCGACACATTTGGGTGCTTTGGAAGAAACGACTATGGGTTTTGCCGATCTGGTCCCTATAACATCCGGCGACGGCGATATTCTCGTGGCTGCGTTCCGCAAAGCTATGCAACGGTCGGTCGATGAATTTGCCCAAAATCCAACTGCCTGGGCGCAGCAGATGTTCGCACAAACGCAGCGCGTGAATAAGGCCTATAAATGGACAGCGCGAGCGGGGGAGTGGGAAAAGTTGTTGGTTTTGTGAATGGGTTCTCAGACCGCGCCGTGCGGTGCCGCTTTTTTCAGGAACTTGTCTTCTTCCGGCGTCGGTTCGCGGCCCAGAATGGGGTTGCGCTGCGGGAAACGGCCAAAGGATTGCACGATTTCGCAATTCTTCTCCGCCATTGTAAGCCAATCCACATCCTTGGTTCTTTCGCGGATATAGAATAGGGCCAGATGCTGATCTCCGACATTCTCGGAATTGAGGAACGGCAGATAAAACATCAATTTATATTGCTTGTCGATGCGGTCGTCGAAATGCTTAATAATCGCCGCGCGCGCCAGATCGACTGCCAGTTCATCCGTTTCAAAGGCGCGCGATGTGCCACGGAACATGCGGCGCGGAAATTGATCCAGCAACAGCATCAAAGCCAGCATGCCTTCGGGCGTGTTTTCCCACGTCTTGAGCTGGCCTGCCACCGCCTGTTCATAGGTCGGTTGGAAACGAGTGCGAACATGCCGATCCAAAAGCGGATCCTCCACAAACCAGCGTTCGCGGCCGACCTCGTAAAACCAGAAATTCAGGATGTCTTCTGCTTCACACATCTGGTGAATTATATAGCATAAACCTTACAAATAAATTACCAGAACGTAATATTGAGTGGCCCCAGCTATGCAGAAACGCAAGAAATTCTTTGTTGAAAGACAAGGGGCTCGGAAAGCAATTATATAAAATACTCGCTAAATGTCCGGCATTACATCTCAGAGGTTGTTTGCAGAGGCCTAGATCTGCGCAGAAAAACGCCATTTGCAGGCCAGAGATAGTCCTCTGTAAACGACATCTAAGGTGCTGCCAAAACGCTGGGTTGTTGCGCGTTCCTTCGCTTGGCTGGATAAATGTCGCCGCCTCTGGAAAAACTGTGAACGCAAACTCAATACCAGCCTCAACATGGTTGTCTTGGCCTTCCTCGTCCTTCTCCTCAAAAGATCATGAACGGCTATTTGCTGTGCCACACGACGGTTGTTGTGCCGATGCTGCTGGCCGGTGGGGAGTGCCATTCCCCGGATTATCTACAGGAGAACCCCCAACAATCGCTGCTGTCGTACTAACCTGTTGCTTTAACGCCTCATCGGCAGTCAAGCTAAGCCTTTTTTGAAGGCCCTTCATCTCCTCGGCAAATATTTTCGACATCTCAACGTTCGGCTCCAGGACTGTCAACCGTTCCGTAATTTCGGTTGCGTTCACGGGATCAACTTTATGCAGACGTTCCAAGGCAAGAGATGCTGTGTTGGCAAGACGTCTCTCCTCATCCTCTGAGGAAACATGTCTGGCCAAAGACCGGGAAAGGAAAGCGACCTGAGCGAGTGTATGCTCAAACCCCTCGCGCCCATTACCTGCCGCCCAGCTTTCGATCTTTTCTTGAGGATTAGACAGCGCTTCCCGCGCCCACGATACAGAAAATTTCTCCGTGTTACAGAACGCCGTATAGGCTCGGGAAACCGCCTCCTGATGATCGTATCCCTTCGGCGTTCCTTCGTAAACCGAGTAAGGTTGCCTCTGGTCCACTTTAGCTGTCGAGGGAAGAAACCATCCTAAATCGTTGTATGCTGTCATAGAACCCTCCAATATGAATTGTTGGCATATGAGCTATTGCAACCTCAGTATACCACAACAAGTTTCAAGCAATACTTTCAACTAAGCTGGATCCAAAAAACTGGGCACCAATTTACGGGTATAGTAACCAATTGGCATTGAAATAATGTTAATATTGAGCTGGGATGCTTAATGCTTCATGACTTTTGAGGAATTTCTTGAATCAAAGTATCGTTAAAAGATCATGAACAGGTTCTTAG